>JAJDDS010000463.1 GCA_029260195.1 Phycisphaerae bacterium | reverse complement strand
CGCGCGTTTTCTGGTGTCCCATCGGGCGTCCGGGATGCGTTTCTTCCGCCACTATCGCGATGGGGCCGACCCGGCGTTCAAAAAACTGATCGACCCGCTGCTGGCCGAGTGTCGTGGGTTCATCGATGCGTTGGGCACGTCGCGCGATCCCGCTGCTGTGGAAGTGTTGATCAAGACGGTCGAGGGGCGTGAAGCGCTGGCGGCTGGTGTGCGTGCGGCGCGCTCGTTCGAAGCCGCCATGGCGGAAGCGGTTGATTCGCTGGCGGACGTGTTGGCGTAGCCGGAGTCAGGGCGCTTCGCGGAGTCTCTCCTCAAGGTCGGGGACAGGGGTGAAATTCCATTCGCGACCGATCTTTGCCTTGTTGAAAAGCCCACGTTCTGCGAGGTTCATCAAGTCCTTCCGGGCAGTTTCGTAGACGACCGTGTGGCTCGCGCGGTGCGACTCGATCGTGTAGCGGTGATGGGGGTGACGCAGCGCGTGCCCGACGAGGGCGCGTTGACGGTGATTTAGCACCGAGCTTCCCCGCAGCTCCCGCTCGATAGCCTGTAGCTGCTTTGCCTTGCGCTCGACGTAGGAGTGAAGTTCCTCGACGGCTTGGTGGATCACGTTGAGGTGGTACAGGATGAAGTAGGTAAGATCGTTGTCATCGGTCTCGGTGTAGAGGAACGCCCGTCCATATTTTGAGGGCCCTTTTCGAATGATCTCGGAGATGGAGATGAACTCGCACAACCAGTATCCCTGGTGAAGCATAGACCAGTAGAAAAGCGCCCGTGCGGTCCTGCCGTTTCCGTCAACGAACGGGTGGTCGTAGGCGAGCCAGAAGTGCAGAATGATGGAGCGCAGCACCGGATGGATGAAGGGGCGGCGTGTCTTGCCGTTCGCGAAATCACACATGGCGCTGACACGCGTTTCCAATGCGTCGGCCGGCGGAGGTACGTGAAACACGTTCCCGTAGTTGTCGGCGACATCGATCCTCTCATTGGCGTGACGGAATCGACCCGCGGCGGTTGCGTCGTCGAGCGTGCCGCTGCAAACAAGAGCCTGGATTTCGAGCAGGAGATCGACGGTAAGCGCCTTGTCCTTCACCTTCGCGATGTGTTGCATGGTTTTGTAATTGTTGAGAATCATGCGCTCGCTTCGATCGCGTGGAGCGCGATTGGCGCGGATCATGTTCTGCGCGACGTTCCGGGTGGTGGCGGCGCCTTCGAGTTGGCTGGAAGTGATAGCCTCCTCGATAAGCGAGTTCACGATGTACCGTTTCTTGGTCTCCGGGTTGGTGAGTGGGTCGGAGACCTCGATGCGCCCACTCGCGTCGCGATCGATCTGGTGAAGACGCTCGACGATGTGATCGGTTGGCGTGTAGCTGAAAGGCGTATCGTTCACGTCGATCAGCGGCGTCGGTGTGCGTCCAGCGCTGCGTGGCATCTTGATCACCCACCACCATTCACGGAGCGAAATCCCCGCTGGCGGCGTGAGAAACCGCAACTTGTCCCAATGCCAATACCGCCGATCCGCTTGAGGCGAAACGGCAATCGGCATCACGTTGATCATGCGGTTCGACGTCACGATTTCATTTAGAAGATCTCCGTATGATGGAGGCTTGGCCGGCATTTTCATGCTACAACTCCTTTAAGGAAAGCATGTTATGATATGCCATTAAACTACTAGTGTGTGCAAGTTTAGTATATGTCTCTCGATACTCGGACGTCAACTACTAAAATGGTATTTATTAGTAGAAGATTAGTATTTGGGTCGCCGGGAGCCTGATTTGTGTTATCGGACGTAAGTTGATGCTGCCCGGCGGATCGGGATGATGGGCGGATTGGTGGTTTTGGAGGAGCGGCGGATGATGAGACGGTGCGGGCGAATCGGGTCGGTGGGGGTGATTCTGGTTGTCGTGGGCGTTGGGGGGAGCGGGTTCGGGGTGGGGCGCGCGGATGGACTCGGCGCGGACGGGGCGGTTCAAGGCGGAGCGGAGACGGGGAAGATGGAGGCGTTCGTCGAGGCGATGAACGTGGGGAAGGGGTATCTGGACAAGGGGGACGCGAAGAAGGCGATCGCGACGTTTGAGAAGGCGGTGGCGATTCACCCTGTCGAAGCCGGGGCGCGGTTGAACTTGGCAAACGCGATGCTGTTGGACGGTCGGGTCGAGGATGCGGTGCGCGAAGCCCGCGCGGTGTTGGGGTTGGATCGTAACTCAGCCGCAGCGCATTACGTGATTGGCTGTGCAAGAAGCCGGATGGGTGAGCATGAGGCGGCTGCGCGGGCGCTGCAGGAGTCGCTGCGTATCGAGCCGGGGGTAGCGGCGGCGAACTACCAACTGGGGAAAGCCTGTCGGGGGTTGGGTTGGCGTGACGAAGCGCTGTCCGCCTTGCGCGATTGTCTGCGTCTTGAACCGAATCATCTGTCGGCGCATTACGTGTTGGGGCAGTTGTTGGCGCGCGGTGGCGACCGTGAGGCTGCGATGGAGGAGTTGAAGATCCACGCGGAGTTGCTGCAGCGCAACAGCGACGTCGCGCGGACGGAGGCGACATTCGAGCGATGCAAGCATACGCGTGCGGTGGTTCCTGAAGCGGTCGATCAGCCAGCCAGACGAGGGATCAACGTGCGCTTCGTGGATGCGACGGCGCGGGCGTTCGGTGACGCGAGCGCGGACTACGCGGGTCCGGTGGGGGCGATGGACGTCGGAGGTGACGGTGTCGTCGATCTGGTGGTAGCGGACCGTCAAGGCGGGTTTCGGTGGTTGTTGAGCGAGGGCGGCGTGTTCAGGGGCGGCGCCCGGGCTGCAGGGGTGGTGGGCGCGAAGTACCGGCGGATTTTTGCGGGGGATTTGGACAACGACGGGTTCGAGGACTGCGTGATCGTAGGCGATCGCGTCACGCACGTGTTTCGCGGCGGTGAGGGTGGGGTGTTCACGGACGTGGCGGAGAAGGCGGGCGTGTCGAAGCTGGGCGGCCGAGACGCGGTGCTGGTAGATCTGGATCACACGGGGAAACTGGATCTGATCGGGGTGGATGCGCGGGACGGGCGCCCGCGTGTGTTGCGTAACCGTGGGGAGATCGTGTTCGATGACGTCACCGAGGAATGCGGGATGCCGAAGGGGCTGGCGGGCGTAGCGCGGGTGGCGGCGATTGACTTCAACGGTGACGGAGCCACCGATCTGATCGTGTCGCGCGAAGGCGAGGCGGCGGCGCTGATCGAGAATGTCCTGCTGGGGATGGTGACACTGGGTGACACTGGCCCGACACCGTGGCCGACGGGTGGGGGACTGGCGGTCGGCGATCTGAACAACGATCTGCGGCCCGATTTCGTGGTGGCGTCGAAACGAGGGATAGAGGTCGTCTACGGACCGGATGCGGGACGGGTGGGCATTCGGGATTCGGGATTCGAGATTCAGCATGTGGAGTTGGTGGACTATGACAACGACGGGTGGCTTGACGTGTTCGCGGTTGGCGCGGGAGTGCGGGTCTGGCGGAACGTGGGGTTGGAAGGGTTTGAGGAGGTGACGGGGGCGTTGGGGCTGGGGGAAAGGCACGAAGGCACGAAGGCACGGAGGCACGAAGGGATGGAGGGGGTTGAGACGTTGACGGCGGGAGATCTTGATGCGGATGGGGATACGGATTTGGTGTTGAGCATGGTTGGGGGTGGGCTGCGGTACCTGCGGAATGACGGGGGGGATGCGAATCGACAGTTGAAGCTGCGGCTGACGGGGACGCGCTCGAATCGGAGCGGCGTGGGCGTGTTGATCGAGCTGCGGGCGGGCGGATTTCGGACGGCGCGGACGGTGTCGCGGTTTCCGGTGGAGATCGGCGTCGGGCGGCGCGAGCGTGTGGATACGCTGACCGTTGTCTGGTCGGATCAAATCGTGCAGGCGGAGGTGTTCGTCGAGGTTACGGCGAAGCAGCCGTTGTTGTTGAAAGAGCCGCGTGTGACGTCGGCTTCATGTCCATATCTGTACGCCTGGGACGGCGCGGGGTTTCGGTTCGTGACGGACATCTTGGGGGCGTCGCCGGTGGGCTTGCCGATGTCGGATCGAGAACTGATCGCATCCGACGTTGACGAGTATGTTCGGATTGGGGACGCGTCGATGTTTCCGCGGCGCGAGGGTCGGTATGAAGTCGCGGTGACGGAGGAGTTGCGCGAGGTGCTGTACTTGGACCAGGCGCGGGTGGTGGCGGTGGATCATCCGTTCGGGACGGAAGTGCATTCGACGGACAAGCTGCGTCCGGCGCCGTTTGAGGCGAGTGAGTTGGTAGCGTTGGGGGGTCAGCGTCGGTTGTTGGGGGCGACTGTGACGTCGGGCGAAGGGACGGAGGGACGAAGGGACGAAGGGACGAAGGAGAAGGATGTCACGGGATCGCTGTCGGAAATAGACGGTGTGTATTGTTCGCCGCCGAAGGTGCGGCGGGCGCAGTTGCGGGGGTTGGCGGAGGCGCACGCGGTGACGTTTGATTTTGGGCCGGTCGAGGCGGATGAACGGCTGGTGCTGGCGCTTACCGGCTGGCTGTTGTACGGCGGGGGGACTGCCAATGTTGCGGCGTCGCACGACCCGGAGCTGCCGGATCCGTTTCCGGTGCTTTGGTATGAGACGACGGGCGGGACGTGGACGCGTGTGGATGTGGTGGTCGGTGCGCCGGCGGGTCGTACGAAGACGATCCTGGTTGAGCTGACTGGGGCGCTTCGGCCTGGGACGGGTAGGTTTCGGCTGACGTCCGGGTTGGAGATTCACTGGGATCGGATCGCGATGTTCGAGCGTTGGGGTGACGAACGTGTGACGATTCGCGCGTTGAAGCCTGTGGGTGCGGAGCTTGGGTGGCATGGTTTTGGTGTGGTCGGCGGGCGCGCTCCTTGTGAACCTGAGCAGCCATCGTATGCCGACGTGTCGCCGATTCCAAAATGGCGGTTCACGCCGTCGGGATGGTGTACGCGATACGGGGATGTGGGCGAATTGGTCGGGTCGAGGGATGGTGCGCTCGCGATTCTGAACGGTGGGGATGGGCTGTTGCTTTCGTTCGACGCGGCCGACGTACCGGCGTTGGGAGACGGACTCGTTCGTGATTTTTTCTTCCACTCGGTGGGGTGGGAGAAGGACGCGGACTACCACGTTCGGTTCGGGCGCACGGTGGAGCCGCTGCCGTTTCACGGGATGGACGATCAGGCGTACGGTTTGGATCGCAGCGCCGCGCGGCGGGCGGGGTGGATCGAGATGTACAACCGTCGCTGGGTCGGTCCGGGAGCGGGAGCCATGGGGAGGGGTGTCGACGTGGGCGGTTCGGAACCGACCAGCCAAGGCGACATACGGTAGTGTCTCGGGATTTGTTCGAGTGACGACGCCAGTTCGATGGTGTCTGGCGCTCTTCCGCGGCTGTTGATGGTGGACGCGTGCGGTGGCGCCGCGGGATTCCAAAAACTCCCAACGCGTCACATTTGGCGGTAGACTCTCGCATCGATCCCCCGGAGCCCGCACGCATGCCGCCAGCCGTCATCTTCGACCTCGACGGGACCCTCACGGTCCGCAACCTCGACTTTGACGCCATCCGAGCCGAGATCGGACTTCCCCCGGGACCCATCCTCGAAGCACTCTCGGACATGCCGCCCGACCAAAGAACTGTCGCCGAGCGAATCCTGGATCACCACGAACGCGTCGCGGCTGAAACAGCGACGCTCCACGCCGGAGCAGCCGAGACCGTCGGCACCCTCCGCGACCGAGCCTACGCCGTCGCCATTCTTACGCGCAACACCCAGCCCAACGCTCGGCGCGTGCTCGACCGATTCGACATCCACGTCGACGCGATTCGCACCCGCGAGGACGGCGACATCAAACCCGATCCCGGGGGCGTGCTCCACTTGTGCGAACGGTTCAACGCCGCGCCAGCCGACTCCTGGATGGTCGGCGACTACCTCTTCGACATCCAGGCTGGCCACGGCGCCGGACTCAAGACCGTCCTCATGATCGCCGACGCCCCCCCACCCGACTACGCGGACCGGGCGGACCACGTCATCCGTCGTCTCGAGGAACTGCTCGATCTTGTCGACCCCACCGAAAACATCTAGCATGCCCCCGGCGACCGACGATAATCAAGTCCACAACCATCCCGACAGGAGGGGTCCAATCGTGATCCGATCATCCGCAGTGCTCGCCGTCGTGGTCACCGCAATCGCCGCCGCGCGGTGCATGGCCGACCCGTCAGCCGAGGTCGTCGATATCCTCGACAAGGTCGAAGCGCGCGGCGCCGACGTCAACGACATCAATTGCAAGGTCAAGTACACCGTCGAAGACCGCATCGCCGAGGACACGACCAAGCGCACCGGCATCATTCAGTTCAAGAAGAAATCCCCCAACCCCATCTTTCTGGTCACCTTTGACAGACTTGTTCAGGAAGGCGTCGTCCACAAACAACACCGATGGTACCTCTTCGACGGCCGCTACTTCTCAGAAGCTAACGAGCGATCCAAGTCCATCATCCGCCGCGACGTCGCCCCGCCGGGAACCGAAGTCGACCTCTTCAGCATCGAGAAGGCGCCGTTTCCCATCCCCTTCGGCCAGCGCAAAGCGGAGATACTGCACAACTTCGATGTCATCCTCGGCCCCGACGCCGACCCGGCTGTCGACCACTTGATCTGCACGCCCAAAAAGACCAGCCGACACTTCGGGAAGTACTCGGTCGTCGAGTTCTTCATCTCCCGCGCGGTCAACCTCCCCGTCAAGATCGTCATGACCACCGACCCCGCCGACAAGACCATGACGGCTGACTTTCCCGACCTCAGCCGCACGTCGATGAACAACAACCTCGGCGACTCCGAATTCAAACTTCCCGGCAAGACCAGGAAGTACTCGGTATCCGATGAGTGACACAGTGTTTGGGAAATAACGACGTTCTTGCGATCAGAGCCGCGACCCTGAAGGCGACCGCGGAGGGAGCCTGAAGCGAGAGCGCTTCTTAGGGCCCAGAGGGAACCGCTTCCTCACGGGCACAGCTCTGCACCGCGGGGACGAGCACATGTACTGAGGTGAATACATGCCCGGAACGATGATGGCTGTCCGCAAACCCGAGGCCGCCAAGGGACTCGTCGTCGAGGACATCCCCATCCCCGAGGTCGGGCCCGAGGATGTTCTCGTTCAGGTCGAAGCCGCCGGTATTTGCGGTACCGATCTCCACATTTGGAACTGGGACCGCTGGTCGTCCCGGCGCATCAAACCCCCGCTCACCCTTGGGCATGAATTCGCCGGAACCGTCGTCGAACTCGGCTCGCGTGTGAAGAACATCAACATCGGCGAATACGTCTCGGCTGAGTCGCACATCACTTGTGGTTTGTGCTATCAGTGTCGCACAGGCCAAGCCCACATGTGCCCGAACACGGAGATCATCGGCGTCGACCGCGAGGGCGGCTTCGCCGAGTTCGTCGCCGTCCCCGAAAAGGTCATCTGGCGAAACGACCGGTCGAAAATCCCGCCCGAGATCGCCTGCCTGCAGGAGCCGTTCGGCAACGCCGTCTTCGCCACGATGGATCAGGACATCACCGGCCGATCCGTCTGCATTCTTGGCTGCGGACCGATCGGACTGTTCAGCGTCGGCATCGCCCGCGCGTCTGGCGCTTCCAACGTCCTCGCCTCGGACGTCAACCCCTTCCGCCTCAACCTCGCCAACACCATGGGCGCCGATCAGACTTTCAACCCCACCGAGTACGCCGCCGACGGCGATGGAACCGTCGTCGACGCTATCGTCAACGCCAACGGCGGGTTCGGCGTGGACATCGTCCTCGAAATGAGCGGCGCTCCCGCAGCCATTAACACCGCCTTCAAAGCCGTACGCAACGGCGGTATCGTCATCCTCTTCGGCATCCCCTCGAAGCCCGTCGAGATCGATGTGGCTGAGAATATGATCTTTAAGAACCTGACCGTTCACTCGCTCAACGGCCGGCGCATTTTTGACACTTGGTACAAGACCCGATGGCTACTGAGTGAAGGCGTCGTCGATCTTCGCCCGCTGATCACCAGGACCATCAAGCTCACCGAGATCGACGAGTCGATGCCATTGCTTCAGGAGGGCAGCGCCTGCAAGCTGGTCGTCATCCCCGACCACAAGCACCCCATCCCCGCCCCCCGAGAAGCCCCCCCGCCCGACCCCAACATCACCGGCTCCCCCGTCCACCGCTGACGCGTTCAGTGATCGCTCGGAAGATCTTGGCCGGTCCGGGGAGTTCGAGCGCGGTACGGTTCACCATCTATGGACGCGATCGCTTCGTGCGGGTAAGACCTGCTCAGCGTCGAACCACGTTTCGGTGGCGCAAGGCGGCGTCCGTGTCCGTTGTTGCGGAGTTTATCGAGGGCCGACTGTCGTGAACAATGACGACAAGTTCCTCGGATTAATTTGCGACGCTCTGGACGTCTGCGCGCGATATAGGCCCAAGTTCGGGCGAGGCGGGAAATCGGGCGTTTCGTTGGATGAGTTTCAGGGTCTTTACCAGCGGGATCCTCTTTACAATTGGTTCGGCTTGGATTCTCCGCTCGTTTACGCCGCACACAAGGCCGCAGGTGGAATGACGTCCGTCTATCGCCAGATCGGGATGGCTTGCGAGTGGGTCTTCCAAGCTGTCCTACAGGATACGCTCGGTCTTGCCAGTGAGCAGGCAAAGTGGTCCTACACGGTTCCCAGCACGACAAGGGGAAAAGAGCGGACGTTATCTCTCGACGGGCGCATCCCGCTCGCTGAGATTCGGGACACTGCGAAAGCGAAGCGAGTCCGTGCGTGGCTCGACGAAGCCGCTTCCCGTGTCAAACTCAGTGCCAGCGTTGCCCGCCGATTGAAGGGCTCCGTATTCGAGGTTCGTCAGGGCTACAAGAGCAAGGACTCTAAGCGCCAGAACGCGGACATCGCCAACGCGGCCAACGCCTACGCAAATCAATACCTGCCCGTCCTGGCGCTGTTCTCCATCCAGATCGACGACGATATCGCTGAGCGATACGTGAAGGCACAGTGGCTGCTACTGCGCGGGTCCGTCGCGGGCAGCAGCATTGACTCCACCTACGCCTTCTCGCGTGAGGTCTTGGGGTATGATCTTGCCGCGTTTTTCGAGCGGACGTCGCCAACGATCAAGAGAAGGCTTCAGAGCATCATGAAGCGACTACTGCAATGAACAAAAACCTATTCGGAGAAACAGACGCGCCCAATCGAACGACAGGAACCCTCGGACGCCGCGAACATCTGACGTTCCGTGGAAATCTCAAGAAGGGGCGGCACGGATGGCTGCGCCTTACGCCTGCCTACTCTCTGCACATCGTCCGCGAGATTCTCGAGCAATGTGGCCCGAATGAGGTTGTTCTCGATCCTTTTTCCGGGACGGGAACCACCTCACTCGCCTCCGCGTCCATGGGTATTCCCTGTCACGCGGTGGATATCAACCCGTTCCTCGTCTGGCTCGGAAACCTCAAGCTGACGATATTTGACGATGGAACCACCACGGCACTTCAACGCCTCGCCGGGCGCATCGTGGCGACCCTTCGGCGGCGAACAGATTCTAAGCAGCCTTGGGTTCCGGATATTCACAAGATCGAGAAGTGGTGGGATGCAAGCAGCCTTGACGCGCTCGCCCGACTGTTTGAGCGAATCCAAAAGACGCGCGCGACCGCCGAACCGCACGTTCTCGACCTTCTCAACATTGCGTTCTGCCGCGTCATGATTCAGACCGCGCATGTGAGCTTTGCCCATCAATCGATGTCTTTCAAGAAACCTCGCGAATCCGCGCAGCTTCCGCTCTTGCGAACAATGGAAGACCCGTACGACGCCGTATGGACGGTGTTCCTTGACGAAGTGTCGCACGTTTCGGCTGGCATCGAAACCGACACACCGTCGGTCGACGCGAGGGTGTTCCAGGGGGATTCGCGGGATCCTTCCGCGGTGTTGCCTCGGTCGGACTACACAACGGTTATCACCAGCCCGCCGTATCCCAACCGCATGAGCTATATCAGGGAGTTGCGCCCATACATGTACTGGCTAGGCCACCTCACAAATGGTCGACAAGCTGGAGAGCTGGATTGGCAGGCGATCGGCGGCACGTGGGGATGTGCGACGAGCATGCTTGGAACTTGGGCACCCGCATCCGATAGTGGAGTACCTTTTCCAAAATTCGATCGGATCATCGCCTCGATCGCGGAGGAACACGAACTCCTCGCCCGCTACGTCCATAAGTACTTCGAGGATATCGGCCAGCACATCGAGAACCTAGGGCGCGTGCTCTGTTCCGGAGCGCGATGCCACTACATCGTCGGAAACTCGAAGTTCTATGGCACGCTGCTTCCCGTCGAGGAAATATACGCCGCCTTGTTCGAGGACGCCGGATTCGGCGACGTGACCATCGAGACGATCCGAAAGCGCAACTCGAAGAAGGAACTCTATGAGTATACGGTGTGCGCGACACGGCCCTGAGCGAGCCCCTGCCACGTTTCGACCATCGCAAGCCGCATGTGGGAATACCCCGGCGGCCCCAAACCGACCGGCGGTAGACTGGAGGCGAAGGGACTCGAACCCTCGACCTTCGCATTGCGAACGCGACGCTCTCCCAAACTGAGCTACGCCCCCGTCGTGTCGTTTCATATAATCGAAAACCCGCCGCGCGGCAAGACGCCCACCGGCGCGAACGACGCCCGGAGTACATCGCGAATTGGGTGGCGATCGGGTGGCATGGCCACGCTTGCGTGGCCATGGGCTTGGAAGTTGTCGCACCATGCCCACGCAAGCGTGGGCATGCCACCCAAAGTGGGATGCACCCGACGCCCGTCGTGGATGATTGCGATCGTGTAGCGGTCAGGAAATGCGGCGGCGGTGGCGAAGCAGAAGCCCCAATCCACTCGCTAGAAGCAGGCCGGTCGCCGGCTCTGGGATGGTGCTCGTCCCGTCGAAGGTTCCGCTCGCGGGAAGCCCGTCGGTGACGAACTCCAAGCTCGGCAGTTCATCCCCCAAGACGTCGGAGATCAGCTTCATGGCCGTCAGCGTACTCAGCTCGTCCTCCGTCAGCGTCCCACCCGACTCGACCTTCGCCCGAAGCGAGTCCACCGTCTCGCGAGCCTTGGCTTCGCGGAACGTACGGCCGCTGAACTGTGCGAAGACGTTCTCGATACCCGCGGCATCAAAAAACGGATCAGCCAGCGTGGCCAGCATGTCCGCGAAAATGTTCCCTTCGATGTCGATCGGACCGATGTCGAAATCGCCGCTCGTAATCGGAAACTCCTCGAACCGACCGTCCACCGTCGTCGTCTGCCGATTGGCTGTCATGAACCGGAAATCGTAGCTGCCGAATCGGTTGATCTTCGCACGCAGGTCAAACGCCATGTTGCCCACGATCTGCGTGTTGTTGGTCCCGGCATCAAACCCGAACGTGTATACTAATGGCTGCGCCGCCGCGACCGTCGCCACCTGATTTGGATTGATGCTCAACAACCCGGTGCTAAGCGTGATCCCCACCTCGGGGATACCCCGCCCGCCGGCTTCGACCAGGAGTGACACCGGCCCCGCCAACGCGAAGTCGAAATCGCCGAGATCGATCGTATTACCTTGGAAGTTGTGCGCAGCCACAAGCATCGACGTGTTCGACTTATCGACGTGCGTGCTGTCGAGCACGAATCCCGCGAACTGCAGACCTTCAACCACGTCGTCGAACATCCCCGCCCGCGCGGATCCGCCCGCCATCGCAGCCACAACCGAACCCAACATGAACAGCCTGATCGAGGCCATCGCTTATCTCCTCAACGCGCCGCCACAAACGACGGCGCAATCACTACCGGAACCAACCTACGCCGAGTCTCGCCACTTTTCAACCCTGCGGCAGACAACGGCGGGCGGCGCACCCGCTCAACGGATTATCGTCCCCCAAACCGCCCCATCTCAAGCCGCTTCGCGCCAAAAACTTTATCCGGTCCCACCGAAGACCCCCGGAGAATCAGAAGAAAGGCACCAGCGGAGAGCCATCAGCGAGACAGCGTCGACTCTCCTCCGGGTGACGGCTTACGGCCGGCCCCGATACCTCCCCCTCTGTCCCTCCGCCGCTATCCTCTCCTGCCTAACCCATTGGCAAAATGAACCGCTGTCCGAATGCCGCCCCACAGGTCACTCTTGTGGAAAAACTCATTGGGACCGTGGGCGTTACAGTTGGGCAGACAGTACCCCATCATAATCGTATCAGCCCCCAGCATCTCCTTGAACATGGGTAGAATCGGAAGCGACCCGCCCTCGCGGATCATCACCGGCGCCTTGCCGAACCCGGCTTCGACCGCCGCCCGAGCCGCCACCAACCCCGGATGGTCCAGCGGGCAGACGTAGGCTGCGCATCGGGCGTGCTCGGTGATCTCGACCCGAACGCCCGCCGGCGCCGCCGCCCGCACGGCTTCGTCGAACGCGGCTGAAATCTTGTCGGGATACTGATTCGGGACGATCCGCATCGACACCTTCGCGCCCATCTTGGCGGGGATGATCGTCGACGCCCCCGGCGCCATGAACCCGCCAAACAGTCCGTTCACGTCCAACGTCGGCCGCACCCACCGCCGCTCCAGTGTGCTAAACCCAGCCTCCCCGTCGAGCGCTGGACTCCCCAGCATTTCGAGGTAGGCTTTCTCGTCGAACCGCATTGATGCGATCGCGTCCTTCTCCTGCGCGGACAGTGGCTGAACGTCGTCGTAGTACCCCGGAATGGTCACGCGATTGTCCGCGTCCTTCAGCGAGTTGATGATCGCGCACATGACGTTGCCCGGATTGGGAATCGTCCCTCCGAACGAACCGCTGTGTAAGTCGTGACGCGGGCCGGTCAGGATGATCTCCTTGTAGATCAACCCCTTTGTTCCATACGTGATCGCCGGCGCCTCCGGGCCGAACTTGCACGTGTCCGACAGCGCCACGTAATCGCACGCCAGCCGATCCTTGTACTTCTCGATCAATGGCCGAAGATTCCCCGACCCCACTTCCTCCTCGCCCTCGATCATGAACTTGAACCGCACCGGCAGCTTGCCGACCGTCTTCATCCACGCCTCAGCCGCGAACAGGTGTGTCATGACCTGTCCCTTGTCGTCCGCCGCTCCGCGCGCGACGATCTTCCCGTCGACCTCGACCGGCTCGAACGCGTCCGCGTTCCACAGCGACACATCGCCCACCGGTTGCACGTCGTAGTGGCCATAGATCAGCACCGTCGGACCCCCGCCGTCGACCGGCCCACTGTCCCCCACCACGCAAGGCCACCCCGCGGTCGGCAGAATCTCCGCGTCGATCCCGCACCCGTTCATCATGTCCGCCACCCATTGAGCGGCCCGCTGGATGTCGTCCTTGCACGTTTTGTCCGTCGAGATACTGGGAATCCGCAGCAGCTCCTTCAGCCGTTCAACGTAGCTCGCTTCGTTGTCCTTGACGTAGTTCAGTACCTTCTCGATCACGCGGAGCCCTTTCCATCTGCAAGACCTGATGAGCGCCCCACATGCCCGGCGCGAGTGCCATCATAGTGCCACCGCCAACCCCCTGTCCAACCCGCCCCCCACCGCTCCGGTGCCCCGCGCGGCCCCCTGTCAATCCGAGCGAAGCGAGGAATCTTGCCCCAAGACTCCAGCGCCGCCACCTCCCGCGTACACGGACAAGTGCGACCGGATCGAGTTCGTCGACGCTCCGGTGGCGTTCCGCGCCCGTCCCGCTACAATCCAGCGAAACCGAGTTCGGCACTCCGAAAGAAGGGTAGTGCCCACGCGGAGACCCGTCCCGTGCCCGCAAAACGAAAGAAAGCGAAATCAATCGCAGCCGCGCCTCGCTCGCGCAATGCCCCGACGCCGCCACAGGCCAACTACTTCCTGTCCTTGACCGTCTCTAACGTCCGTTGCTTCGGCCCCGAGGAGCAAACACTGGACCTGTCAAACGGCAACGGACGTCCCGCGCAATGGACCGTTCTCCTGGGCAACAACGGAACGGGCAAGACGACCGTGCTGGAGTGCCTGATCGCTTTTGACCGAAGGGGACCCACTCCAACCAATTGGTTTAGTCCCGATGTTGCTGCTCCGCGCGCCGTCGAGTTCCTGGACAAGGGACGGCAGTACCATCTAGTCCGCGTCAGCAGCAAGGAAAGGGCCCGTTTGAAGGCGGCTCTGTCATGTCAGAAGAACCTAAACGAACACACTGCGGCCGATGACCACACAAACTACGAGTTGGAGATCGGGGCGACGCTCATTACCGTGCCTGAGGCGGCCCTGAGAGATCTACCAACCTGTTTCTGTTATGGCGCCGCCCGTCGCATGGGCACGACCTCGCTGGCCGAGGAGCAGAGCACACAACATGCGCACTACCTATTCGACGAGAGTCTCGCGTTGTTCAACGCTGAGGAGTGGCTGCTCCAGCTTGACTACTCCGCGAGCAAGAGGTCGAGCATACAGGAGCGCCGGCGAGATCGACCTACACCTGCATCCCAAATGGCAACGCGAGATCATGAGCTACCTTACGGAGCGATTCCCGAACACACAGTTCATCGTCACCGCCCACAGTCCGCTACTCGTGCAGGCCGCGACCGACGCGACCCTCGTCGTGCTGCGCCGCAAGGGTGACCACGTCATCATCGACAACACCCCCAAGGCCATAAGCGGCTGGCGGAAGACGGCGAACCAGACGAGGACGAACTGAGTCTTCTGGCCGATATCGAAACGCAGTTAGAGGCGTTGCAGTTGGACTCAGCCGAGCACGCAGCAATGATGCGCGCGGCTCTGGATTCGTAGGCAACCGCGGGACGAAAGATGGGCGCGATTCGACCTCCCAAACGAGCGAAACTCTTCGCCGGGCTGCTGACCGGCGACACCGACCTGTTCGTCATGGCCACACGCCGCCTGGTCGCGCACTTCGGGCCGATCGACTTCGAGAGCGACGACTGGCCGTTCGATTTCACCGACTACTATGAACCGGAACTCGGCACGGACATCAAACGCCGGTTCGTCTTCTTCGACGAACTGTTCTCCGTCGAACGACTCGCCGAAGCCAAACGCCTGACCAACGCCATCGAGGAGCGCATCTGCGACGACCTCGCACACCCCCACACCCTGCGCCCGGTCAACATCGATCCCGGCTACCTCACACTCTCCAAGCTGGTGCTCGCCACCACTAAGGACCAAGCCCACCGCGTCTACATCCAGCGCGGCATCTACGCCGAGATCACACTCCGCTTCGAGTCCGCCCGATGGCGGCCCCACCCCTGGACCTACCCCGACTACGCGTCCGACACCTACCACCCAACCTTCACCCGCGCCCGCGAACGCCTCAAACAGCAACTCAGCGACTTCTGACTTTCATCGGACCCGCCATTGGCGTGGCATTCGTGGACTGAGTTGATCGAACAGCGCGCGCGCTACCGAACGCGGCGCGAGCCTTCCCGCGCGCGCCAGCGGAACTCGATCTCTCGATGAATACCTCGGAATCGGACCGCTTCATCCCCGCCCGCGCGGTCAAGCAAGCGCCCAAGCCGCACACGGCGGGTCGAGCGCGACCGGCACACGTCCACCCACTCAGTCCGCCCGAGTCAACGCCACCACCCCACCGTCACCGTCGCCACCGCGCCACACCCGAACGTCGGTGATCTCGTACGACACCGTCAGGTCCTCACCCGATCCACCCTTCCCCGTCAACCACCCGTCGCCCGCGAACATCCGCTCGCTCCCTGGCAGCAGCGGTCCGCGCCACTCGTCTTCCGCCGCAACCGGCGTGGCTGCCCATTCGTTGCTCTCACACACCGGTTCCCCGCGATCATTAAGCACCACGATCCGCATCGAGATCAGTGACACCACCTCGTCACCCCGGTTGCGTACCTCGATCACAGACCGAATTCCCCGACCCTGATATGCCTCCACCAGTCTCACAGACACGTCGATCCGGTCCGCGTAGTCAGGACGCCGCTCGTCGTTCACCAGATCCGCCAACACCGGCGGCAGCGAGTCCACCAACTCCGGCACCGAACCCACCGCCATCTCGGCGAACTCGAAGATGTCTTCGGTCTTGCTGTCCAGGATGCTCATTGCGCAGATCCCCAGCGTCGTCACGCTTCCGATCAAACACACCACCACCACGCTCGCACCCAGCGCCGCCGTCGCAAGGAACGACCGTTTCTTCTCCACCACCTGCGGATACTGGTTCTGATTGCCAAACATCACGTCATCTCCTAGCCACCGTTGGCTGCGATCGGCGGATTCGCCGCTCTGAGCTGGTATTCGCCGCCGCCCCCCAAGTATTGCACCCGCGTAGCCCAGTTTTCAGTCGCCCCACTCCCCGACGATCGAGCGACGGATCGACCCCCGCTTTCGCGCCTCGCGACCAACCCACGCGCGCACAATTCGAGCGCCCTCGCGTTTCTTGCCCGTCATAGATGTCAGATGAAAGAGTTCCAGGCGGGAAAATCGGAGACGCTGAGGGCTGTCTTTGCCCCAAGGTGCTCCGCTGCCTCTCCGGTTGGCATTCTGCGGGGCACGCTACCACATCCGGGTCGAGAGGACAAGGGTTTTATCGAACTAAATGCCCCGGCTCGACTCGCATAGTACGCTGTGGCTGCAAGTTTCGCAGTGCCGCCGTCGTCGACACAGTTCGCCGTCGCGTCATCCCCGCGATGCGCGGTGTGCGTCGTTGCCCGCGCCGTGCCGGTGGTCGTCGCAGCGATTCCGCGTCTCGCGCAGTGCGTCGGAATCAGCGCCCGTGGAATCCAGCGGCCGACGGGTGTTGAGTAGCAGTTCGCAGCAGACTTGGCGGACGCCGTCGGGCGCGTGTCGGGCGTCTTGTATGGGGTGTTCTTTCGTGGTCGAATAGCCAGCCAGTGGGTCGGGGAACCCCGCGCCCTTGGTTGCACAACGGGCTGATAGCCGATAGACGACTCAGGCGTCAGTCGGTTGACGGCGGCGCAGCCAAAAGGAGTTGTACGATGCGGATTCACCTTATCTCGTCGCTCACGTTACTGGCCGGGCTCGCGCCGGGTGTTGGTGCGAATCAGGATGCGCCCCCCGAGCCGGCGCTTCGCGTGGACCAAGCGACGCCGGCTACGCCGGAAGTCGCCGACAGCTCCAACCCGGTTGAGGCTGGGCTCGCACGGGCGAAGAAGGAGAAGAAGTACCTGTTGGTCGCCGTTCTGAATCGTGACGACCCGGACTCCGAACGATTCGAGAAGGAGATGTTGCGGGCTCCGAGCGTGGTGTCGTGGATGGAGCACAAAGGGAACCTGATCACGCTCTACGCCGACGATGAGGTTGGGCGGGACTTTCTGGGCGCCCGCAAGATTGAGACGATTCCGGCAGTTGTCATTATGAGTAGCGACGGACGCGAGTTGGGGCGTCAGTCCGGGGAGACATCGCCGTCGCGATTTCTGGTGCGGATAAACGGATCGGTCCGTGGTCGGTCGGTGCGTGGGGCGGCCGGCGTGCGGGCGTGGTCAGGCGAAGATGTCGTGGTCAGCACGGTGGAGCGGGCTGCGACACTCACCGCGGTGGGTAAACACGCCGAAGCGCTCAAGGAGTACGACTGGTGCTTCGGTCACAAGGCGACGAACTCGCCTCTATTTCCGGTGACGCACCTGCCCAAGTTGGTCGATGGTTTTGTGGCGCTGGCGGGTGTCTACCAGCCGGCGCGGGACGAGCTGGAAGACAAAATCGCCAAGGCTGAGGCGGACACGCTTGGGACTTCGCGGCCTCACGTCCGAGCGTACTACTTTCTCAAGTACGTCTACACAGCACAGGACCGTGAGGAGCGACTGATTCTGCACTACGATCAATTGCAACGGCGTTATCCGAACGGGAACGCGCCGTTGTCGTTCGCACGGTTGATCTACGAACCGCTGCTGCGTGCTCGGCGATACGAAGCGCTCCAGGAGACGGTGTCCGATCCGGAATCGGTCGACGTGTTTCTGGATGAGTCCCGCCAGATCCGGCGCGGGGCGGCGGAGGTGCGGCGGTTGCTGTCCAATCGCTACGAGATTCTGCTGGGGCTTGAGCAGGCGCGCGACGCAAAGGACGTCGAGATCAAGCTACTCGGTTACGACACGTCGGGGGCTACGTACTTGGCGCTGGCGGAGGCAGGGCTGCGCAGCGGTCACTCGACTGATGAGCACATCGGGTTGGCCCGCCGAGCGGACGACCTGTTCAGCCGCAACAACTCCCAAGCGATCGTGGCGGTGGCAAAGCTGCTGGCGGCTCGCACGCCGCGCGATCCGCAGGTGATCGGAATGCTGCGTGCGGCGATGAGCCGCCTGACGTCGGAAGAGGATCGGGTAGTACTGCAGACAGGTATTGCTGATATTCAGCACAACAGAATTCCGCTCCGCGCGGGCGATGGGAAGTGATGTGATTCGTGTGGGAGCGCTGGCGGTTCCGATGACGATTGGGGCCGGTGGCACACCGCGCGTGCGCACGGCCAACCTGGGCGCGGGTCGGCACATCGTCCACGGTTCCAGAACGAACGGCTATGGAGCGAGTTTCGCGAGCTCCGATTGCAAGTCCTCTATCAGCGGGCCGATGGTCTCGGCTGAGAAACTGAAATCGATCCCGGCGGCTGCGTAGAGTTCGGGCAGCGGACGACTCCCGCCGAGGGCGAGTGCGCCACGGTAGTCCGCAAGGGCTCGCCCGCGATTCCGCTTGGCGTTGCGCCAGACCTGGAGCGCTCCGATCTGGGCGATCCCGTATTCGATGTAGTAGAACGGCACCTGATAGAGATGGAGCTGTCGCTGCCACGAGCGGGCCAACGTCTCGTCGTACCCGGTGTAGTCTTCCGATCCGCCAAACCGCTCGTGCAACCGCAGCCATTCGTCGGTGCGAGCGGCGGGGGTGTGGTCGGGGTTGGTGTACATCCAGTGCTGGAAGGCGTCGATGGTCGCGACCCACGGCAGGATCGAGACGATACCGTCGAGTTGGTGCCGCTTGGCGCGGTCGAGGTCCTCGCCGTCGTAGAAAACATCCAACTGGTCCAACGCGAGCAATTCCATCGCCATCGACGCGACCTCGGCGAATTCGATCGGCGCGCTGCGGTAATGGACGAGTGGTTCGTCCCTGCAAGCGATCGCGTGGAAAGCGTGTCCGCATTCGTGGAGGAGGGTGCGGACGTCGCGCTGCAAGCCGACGGCGTTCATGAAGATGAAGGGACGACGGGATTCCTGATACGTGGATTGGTATCCGCCGGGGGCTTTGCCCTTGCGACTATCGAGATCGAGGTCGCACGCGTCAGCCATGGCGCGAAATTGGGCGCTAAGCTCGGGGTCGATGCGATCGAAAATCGTGGCACACTTGTCAATCAACTCCCCCGACGACGGGAACGGTCGCAGCGGTGCTCGGCCCTTGACGTCGACGGCGAGATCCCATGGCCGCAGCCGGTCGACCCCAAGCCGCTCCTTGCGCGACGCCTGGCGTTCGCGCAGCAGCGGGACGCATGTCTTCTCGATCGCCTCGTGGAACGCGATGCAGTCTTCCGGCGTGTAGTCGAATCGCTCCTTGGCTTTGAACGCGTAGGCGCGGTAATCGGAGAGCCCGGCGTTGACAGCCATGCGGTGGCGTAGCGTGAACAACTTCCCGAAGAGCGTGTCCAATGCGTCGGCGTCGCGGAGGCGGCGTTGGGACATTAATTCCCAGACGTCCTGTCGCGTTGATCGGTCGGTGCGTTCGAGGTAGGGGGAAAGCTGCTGGAGGGTGCGTTCCTCGCCGTCATAGGTGACGGTCATCGCCGCCATGATCTCCTGGTACTCCTGTTCGAGCTTGGCTTCGTCGACCTGGAGGGCGACGTTCTCGTCGCGATAGAGTTCGACGGCGTTGGCGGCTGCGCGGTCGAACACCTGGAACCGTTGCTCGGGAAGCTCCTTGCGTCGCGGCGACTTGACGTATTTGCAATGCAGCGCGTGCCATTTCGGTTTGCACTTGGGCTCGATGTTCTCGACGAAATCGAGATAGGCTTGCTTGCGCTCGGCGTCGTCGGTCTGACACGTCATGCTGACGTAGCGGTCGGTTCCGACCTCGTCGATGCAGGCAGCCAGCTCGCTCCAGTCGAGCAGCCACTGATTGAGGTCCTGCGGTGACGATACCGGTCGATCGGTCAGGTCGGCCATGTACGACTTGATCTGTGACCAGGCTGAGAGTGAATCGTCAGCCTCGACGAATTGGCGAGGGTAGGCTGCTTTGACCGTCATTCCGTGCCTCCGAGCTTTCTGGACCGGCCTCCGTCGCGACCACTCGACCGTTCGGCGCCGGATCACTGCCCAGGGTCCACCGGATAGGTGGTGTCGTCAACACTACCGCATCAATTGAGCGGTTGCCCGATGCGGAGGATGGACTGCGCAGTGTCCCACTCGAGCCACTGCTCAAACCACCACACGAGGTTTCGCCATCGCCCGTAGGGTTGATATCGTTTCTCGATCTGTTTGACGGTCGGCTTGCGTCCGTTCATGTATTTGTTGCCCACGTAAGTGATGGTCCAACTGTCGATGGACAAGCGTTCGTGGTGCCCGAGCTGTCCGAGCAGGAATCCGGCGCTCGCAGGCCCGATGCCCTTGATCGAGCACATGTGGGCGTACAACTCGTCCGTCGTCGCGGATTCGGCGAACGCGTCCAGCCCGGCAACATCGAACGAGCCATCGAGCACGGATCGGCAGAGCGCGAGTATGGGCTCCGCGCGGTAGCCGACGCGGGCGATGTTGAGCAGGTAGTCCTCGCCGGCAGCGAGGATCTCCCGCGGCGTGGGCCATGCGTTTTGGCTTCGGTGGTGGTGGATGTGCGGGCCGAGTTGTCCGATGCGGTTGATCATCTTGACGGCTTGGACCCAGTTGACGTTGGTGGCGCAGATCGTCTTGATAATGTTCTCGGTCATGTCGGCGGAGCGGAGGATTCGTCCCGCGCCGATTTGGGCGACGGGCGCGATGTCGTCGCGCGTGGCAGCCAACTCGTAGAATCCGGACATGTCCACGTCGGCGCGGAGCATGGTGCGCGTGCGTTCGCGCATGAGTGCCACGAGCCTGTCACTCACTTTATGTGCTTCGACCGCGATATTGACGCGCGCGTTCCTTCCGCGGCGCGGCCCCTCGGTGAGTGACAACCGCACCGGGATGACGCCGTCGCGTTCGATGATCTGCAGGCATCCGCCTCCCTCGCACCAGGACATCGGCGCGCATTCGTGCCATCCGTGCCCGAGGGCGGTGGCTTTGAGACCGAAGGGGCGTGGGATGGAGATCGATGTTTTGGCGCTTTCCATGTGATGCGAGCCCCTCCCCGGGCTGTTTTCGCGCCGGCGGCGTGACCGGGGGGCGAAACATGGGGTGTTGGCGTTATCCGCCGGTCTCGGACAAGCAACAATGTGAGATTCGGCGCGAAAATCGACCTAACATTATACGGACAGGGGCTTTGTGGTGAAGCATGGTGAAGCGGGAAGTTTCCGCAGAAAAAGGTTGACCACGTCGATATATTGGGGTACTTAAGCAATTCGCCCCTAGATGTGGTGACGGTGGCAGGAGGCCGGACCGTCGCGTCGATTCCCCGGTGGCGTCCGGGTGGGGGTTCATTGGCCGCTGGGCCTGCGGCTTCGAGGCGCACGTCAGGGAGGTCGGCAAATGCGATTGGTAGGGAAACCTCAGGGTTAGAGGTGCGCGGGTGGATTGGACTGGCAGTTTTACGTCGCCGGTAGCGGCGCGAGTGTTTTGGAGAGATCAATTGTCGAATGTGACGGTATGTCGGAATCGTTCGGTCAAGGAAGACAGTGGACGAATTGAGGAGACGTTCGGCGAGAATGCTCTGCGCGTTCTCACGGCGCGTTACCTCAAGAAAGACGAATCGGGAGCCTGCACGGAAGCACCCGCCGAGTTGTTTCGGCGGGTCGCCGGCGCGGTGGCGGATGCGGAGCTCCTGTACGATTCCGACACGGGTCGACGCGGCGAGTGGAAGGACCGGTTCCTCCGGTTGATGGTATCGCAGCGTTTTATGCCAAACAGCCCGACGCTGATGAACGCGGGAAGGGAGATGGGCATGCTCAGCGCATGCTTCGTGCTTCCCGTTCCCGACAGCATCGAGGGCATTTTTGATTCGATCAAGTACACAGCCTTGATCCAGAAAGCCGGTGGCGGTACCGGCTTTGCATTCGACGAACTCCGTCCTACCGGCGATTTCATCAAGAGTTCGGGTGGTACCACGAGCGGCCCGATCACGTTCTGGCGCGCGTTTAGCGAGGCGACCAACGCGATTCAGCAGGGCGCGTTCCGTCGCGGCGCGAACATGGGGATGATGAACGTCCATCACCCGGATATTCTGAAGTTTCTGCACGCCAAGGAGAAGCTGGACCAATTCACGAACTACAACATCTCCGTCAAGGTCACGGATGAGTGGATGGAAGCGTTCCTGGCGGATCCCACGTCGCCGCATGTAGTTCGGAATCCTCGGACGCAGAAGGAATACGTCCTCGCCAAGTCGCTGAACATCGAGAAATACGATATTCAATCGCTCACCCCGCTCGAGTCGGCGGAGGCTTCGCACGAGGCGTTCTACACGCGGCAGGACATCTGGGACATTATTCTGAAGAACGCGTGGCGCACGGGAGAGCCCGGGATCGCGTTCATCGATCGCATCAACGAAAACAACCCGACGCCGCACATCGGGCGGATGGAGGCGACCAATCCTTGCGGCGAGCAGCCGCTCCTGCCGTTCGAGGCGTGCAATCTGGGAAGCGTGAATCTGGCGAAGTTCGTCACCGATCCACGGACGCCGCGCGCCGCGGTGGACTGGGAGGAGTTGCGAGAGACGGTTCACGAGTCGACGCGGTTCCTGGACGACGTGATCGACGCCAACAACTACCCTCTCCCCCAAATCGACCGGATTTGCAAGAACAACCGCAAGATCGGCATCGGGATCATGGGGTTCGCCGACGCGTTGTTCATGCTGGGGGTCGCGTACGACTCGCCCGAGGGGATCGATTGGGGTAAGCGGTTCATGAAGTTTGTCGATGACGAGTCGCACAACTACAGCGAGAAGCTCGCCGACGAACGCGGGTCGTTTCCGAATTGGAAAGGGAGTATCTGGGACACGAAACACCATCGCCCGATGCGGAATGCCACCTGCACGACCGTGGCGCCGACCGGGACGATCAGCATCATCGCAGGCTGCTCTTGCGGTGTCGAGCCGTTGTACAGCCTGGCGTTTTATCGAAACGTGCTGCGCGGCCAAAGTCAGGGCAAGACCCCGATGCTCGAAGCGAATGCGGTCTTCGAGCGGGTCGCGCGGGACAGAGGATTGTACAGCGAGGAACTGATGGATCAGGTTGCCAAGGAAGGCACCCTCGCTGGCATTACGGGCTTGGATGAGGATCTGCGCCGCGTTTTCGTCTGCGCCCACGACGTCAGCCCTGAATGGCACGTCCGGATGCAGGCGGCCTTCCAGCAACACTGTGACGCAGCCATTTCCAAGACCATCAATTTCCCGGAGTCGGCGAAGGTCGAGGATGTCGAGACCATCTATCGCGAAGCCTATCGCCTGCGGTGCAAGGGCGTGACCGTGTACCGGAACGGTTGCCGCGATCATCAGCCGATGGCGCTTAAGAAGGACGACAAGCCGGCTGTGGATGCCGCGCCGAAGGCGAGGCCGACGCCCGAGCCGATGGACCTCAAGGACATCGCCGCTGGCGTTCGCATCCGGCAGATCACGCCATTCGGAAATATGCACGTGCAAATCACGGTTGATCCGGACACCGAGCAGGAGCTGGAAGTCTTCGCGCAGCTCGGCAAGGGTGGAGACCTCGCCACGAGCGATCTGGAGGCGATCTGCCGCATGATTAGCCTCTGGCTTCGGTCGGGGGGCAGGCTGCACCACGTCGTTCGCCAACTCAAGGGCATCGGTTCGAGTCTGCAAGTGTCGACGCGCGAGGGCAAGATCCGAAGCCTGGGCGACGGGCTGGGACGCGCGTTGGAGAAGTACAGCCGGGCCAAGTCGAAGTTGGGGCTGAAAAACCTCATCACCGGGCACTACGACAGCGCCGAGCTGGATCGTGATTGGCTGGAATTTCGCACCGGAAAACGCACAAACGGCGGGAACGGGAAAAACGGCGGGAACGGGCGCGGCGTTCGACGGGAGGATTCCACCAGGTCGACCGGGTCGCGAATCTCTGAAATTGCGACCGAATCGACGATCCACGAGGAGCAGTTCAAGGTCTGTTGCCCAGAATGCCAAAGCCCCCTAAGTTTTGTCGAAGGTTGTGTAAAATGCGAGTCGTGCGGCTTTTCGCAGTGTTGAGGCTCGTTTTGTGAGCGTTTTATGGGATGGCGGCGCTGACTTCTTCGATTGTCAGTGTAGAATCGGTTAGATTGTTTATGCGACCTGGCCCCTTCTGCCGATAGTGTTATCTGGGCCGTTGGGCGTGGATCGTGTCGGATGCTTTTTTTCGCATGTGCCCTGAAGCGCGAGAGTTCTTCGGCTGCGAGTGATATTATCGGAGGGTCGTTTCGTCAGCACCGCTTGATCGCGGCGGCTATTTAGGCTTGGCTTCTTTCCCCTCCGGAAAGCACCGTCACTGTGCCTAGCACGGGCGGTGCTTTCTTTTTGCGCCGGCGTGACCGGTCCTCGGACGCGTGGTTTCCAGGAAGAGCCTCCTCGGGATCGGCCGATCGGTTTCTGGCCGTTGGGGCAGCATATCGTGTATGGGGTCCCGAGCGTGAGGAGACGATTCGGCAAGATTCCTCGCAGATACAGCTTCCCGCGTTCGTCATAGGCGAGCCGAGGAGCCCGCCAGGACCTCGGAGATATTGCGGCGGAGAAGGTCACGCGTTCGCGCGGACTACGGTGCGGGGGCTGTGAGTTTCCTCATCGTCTGCTCGATCTTGTCCGCCATCGTCTCGGTGGAGAATGGCTTGACGACGTAGTTGTTGGCACCGGCTTGGATGGCTGTGATGACGCGGGATTTTTCAGCCTCTGTAGTGCACATGATGACGGGGGTGGTTACTCCGTCCGCGCGGATGGTCTTGAGAAACGTCAGGCCGTCCATGTTGGGCATGTTCCAATCGAGGAGGATCAGGTCGGGTGAGAATTCCCTGACCTTTGCGACGCCTTCGACACCGTCGGGAGCCTCGTCGATCTCGGTGTGCCCGAGTTTCGCGAGGATATTCTTCTGGATGTTGCGGATCGTCCTGGAGTCGTCCACTAATAGGATCTTCATGATGCGGCTCCCACTGCGGCTTGTTTCTCGAGCTTCATGGTCACATGCACGTTGAACGCACCGAACGAGCAATCGCAGGGTATCGTAAGACTTGGATTGACTTTCGAGTTGGAGACTTCGTGATTGTCACCGACGATGACGCTTGGCAGCGAAGGGTCGACATCGAGCCCCTCGAACTCGGCTTTAGCGCCTCCGGCGATCATGTTCGCGATTTCCCCCAAGGCGTCGGCGAAATCGGGATGGCTGACATCGAGTTCCATGGACGCAAACTTCGACGCGGTCGTGATGGCGGCTTGGCGCTGATACGCTATGACCACTGCTCCTGAGGCGTCTCCGGAGTACCCGATGACCGCGGACACATCCGGGTTCTTGCACCCGTCCGTCTTGACCTGCGGTTTCCCGAAGACAATGTCGGTGCGCATCATGGTCTGATAGACATTGCGAATCGACTTGATGAACGGGTTTATGAATCGAACATCCATTGATGTGCGTTGTCCTTCCTGCCTGCGTGACGTACGGCTTCGGCGTTTCGGTCGTGCGTCTCCTCGCAAGGCGCTCCCATTCGACCCCAGTGTCCCGTATCCTCACGGTCGGGTGTGCGCGGTGGGACCCGCGCCAAGACGCGACCAACCGCAACATCGGCAAAGGAGTGGCTGGAGTTTCCGTTTACTCTCGGAAACTCTCCGCTGCGGGTGAACGGCGCCGGGGCGGCGTGTTGTCGCCATTTATGGGGCATCGCCAGACCCCAACGCGAGTCGAAAGTCACGTCCGTCGCATCGCATGCGGACGCCCGATCGATCCACGGAGAGGAGTTCGGCGCCATTCACGCAATCTCCCGGACGTACGACCGTCCCATTCACGACCGCCAATACGTCCGTTCCGGAACGCAGTACGCCGCCGAGCTGGTAGCGGGCGGCGATCGCACCGACATCGCCCGGGTCGGCTCGATCACCGGGCGCCATCCGCGGCGCTGGCGCGTCGGGGGTGTCGGCGGGCGGCGGCAGCGGGTCGGCGTTCTGAGTTCGCGCGTCGTGCGTCACGCCGGTACTGAGGGTGACGGCAGCGAGGACGACGATCGTCGTCCACAAGACGGCGACTGCGAATCGCGGGCGCGAGGCGCGTGTCGGTGCATTGCGATCCGGCGGGGCGGGCGTCGGACATCGTAGGCTCTCGTCGAGGGCTTGGTGGAGTCTCCGAAGCGCGGGGTCGGGGGTCCGCGCTTGAACAAGGTGCCTTCGATGTTCGGCTTGTTCGGTTCGTCGGAGGGCGTCACTGATCACGCTCATGTGAGGCACTCCTGAAGTTCGTTGACTGCGGATCGGACATGCCCCGTGGTCACCCGCCGATCGGACGCGGCGTAGGCTGCGAGCAGGGACATGTCGCTGATGGCGTTTACGAGGCGGGGGATACCGGAGGCGTGTTCGTGAATCCGTCCAACGGCGTCTCGTTCGAACGCGGCTGACGCGCCGCTTCCAGCCACGGACATACGGTGCCGGATGTAGCCCTCGGCGTCTTCCGGGGCGATGGGTCCGAGGTGGTAGCGGACGGTGATGCGTTGTCGCAATTGCCGCAGTTGCGGGTGTGCCAGCTTCGTCCCCAATTCGGGCTGGCCGGAGAGAATGATCTGGAGCAGTTTACGGTGATCGGTTTCGAGGTTGCTCAAGAGGCGGATTTGTTCGAGGCGGTCGAGGGTCAGGTGTTGGGCTTCGTCGATGATGAGGACGACGTCGCGACCGGCGGAGGTTTCGTCGAGTAGATGGCGATTGAGTTGCTGGCGGAGGGAGAGGCGATCGCCTCTTGCGTTCGATCGACCGAGTTCGTGCAGAATCGCTCGCAGGAGTTGAGTCTCTGAGAGGCGGGGATCAAGGATTAGTGCGGTGCGGTATTCATCACCGAGATGGTCGAGGAGTTCGCGGCAGAGTGTGGTCTTGCCGGCTCCGACGTCTCCGGTCAACAGGATGAACCCGCGTCGTTGGGTGACTCCGTAGGTCAGGTGATCGAGCGCCCGGCGATGGGTTGGAGTCATGAATAGGAATCGCGGATTGGGTGTGATGTTGAAGGGCGACTCTCGCAAGCCGAAATGGTCCAGGTACATGCGCGCGCTCCTATCTCATTATCGGTACGACCGGTAAACGGGATTCGGCAACGGGGCGGTCGAACTTTAGGGATGCGGTGCGGGAGGGCGATGTTTGTCGCGGCGGTTGTGTCGGGATGGTGGCGTTCCTATACTGGGGTCGACGTCACGGGCTGGTCTCAGGATTTCACAAGGAGCGAACGGTTGACCGACATCAAAGCGACGAATATTACCTGGCACGAGGGGCACGCCAGCCGAAACGAGCGGGAAGGCATTCTGAAGCAGAAGGGTGTGCTGATTTGGTTCACGGGTCTGAGTGCGTCAGGCAAGAGCACCATCGCGTTTACGCTGGAGCACGCGCTGGTCGAAATGGGGCATCTCGCCTACGCCCTGGACGGTGACAACGTTCGGCACGGATTGAACAAAAACCTCGGTTTCAGCGCTGAGGACCGCGCTGAGAACATCCGGCGCATCGCCGAAGTCGGGAAGCTGTTCGTCGACGCGGGGGTGATCACCTGTACCGCGTTCATCAGCCCGTATCTGGCGGACCGTGAGGCTGCCCGAGAGACCGTGGGCGCGGCGGACTTTCTAGAGGTGTTCGTCAACACGCCGCTGGAGGTTTGCGAGGAACGCGATCCGAAGGGCCTGTACAAGAAGGCCCGCGCGGGCGAAATCAAGGGCTTCACCGGAATCGATGATCCGTACGAACCGCCGAGAAGTCCGGATCTCGAGATCGACACGGGGAAGCTCTCGCCTCAGGAAGTGACGGCGAAGCTCATCGAGATGCTGGTCGCCCGGGGCAACCTGCCGGGGTAATCGGCAAAGCGCAAAGCAAGAGGATCCGGGCTCGCCGTGCCCCGGATCCTCAAGTGCAACTGTCCACCCCGAGGGGTGGAGACCCACAGCCGCACCGATGTATCGTCCGCGCCGGGGGCGTCCTTTAGTTGTGGACGACGATCGCGACCACGCCCCTGAACGATGGACGGCCGTCAGCGGTTGTTCTATGCTGGAAGGCATGCCCTCCACGCCTGACGTTCGTTGTATCCTCGCGCTCGAAGATGGGACGGTATTTGTCGGTACGGCGTTCGGTGGGACCGGTACGCGAACGGGCGAAGCGGTGTTCAACACATCGCTGACGGGGTATCAGGAAATCCTCACCGACCCGTCGTACTGCCGTCA
>JAJDDS010000462.1 GCA_029260195.1 Phycisphaerae bacterium | reverse complement strand
ACGCCGACCATTTGGAATTCGCGGCCCTCGGGTCCGATGGGTGGGTTTTGGACCATATCGAGCCACCAGGCGTCCTTGATGTTGCGTTTGAGCTCGGTTCCGAGCGGCCCGTAGTCCCAGAACCCGCCGATACCGCCGTAGATCTCGCTGGATTGGAAGATGAACCCGCGTCGCTTGCACAACGCGACGATTTTCTCCATGTCCGCCTTGCCGCCCGCCATGTACCGAACTCCGTGGATGCTCCGTGGTCGGTTTCCGGACGGGGACAATTACCCATCCGGGCGCGACCGAACCGGGGCTTGTACCACAATCGTCGGTGACGGACAAAGCCGGCCGTCGCGTTTCTCGAACGAAGCGCAACCCCGCGCGTCGCAGGCGGTTACGTCGCGTGCGTAGGGCGCCGCGGCCGGTGCGGCGTTTCGCCGAGGCAACATCTCGCGCCAATCCGCACGACCGGAGCAATCGCACCACCGGTAACATCGCCCTCCGCGCGGTCAAGTCGCGGTGAATGCGCCGAATCTCATGTCCCGCAAAACGTTGCGCGCGTTCCGGCGCTCACGGTACGCACCATGCCATAAGCCCATAGGTGCGACGCCGCCGAGGGGGCGGTGGGATTAGCGGGGAAAGAAGCGATGTGGCGTTATCGGATATACTGGTTCTTCCGGCGTAAGGCGCGGATGGCGTTTATCACCGTCATGTGCTACGCCGCCCTCTGCTGAGTCGACGAGGGGGACGGAGAGAGATACCTGTTCACCAAAGAACCGGCGGCGCGTTATCAAGCGCGCCGCCGGGTGCCTTTTTTACCAGGCGGTTTCTCGGGGGTGGTTGGGGTCGGTTTCATCACGGCGGGGCATTGGTTGGCGCATTCCCAGCACAATCCGGATACCTGTAATCGGTGCGATATCGCGTGGAAGTGGTATTTCCGGGCGAGTCGGGTGCGAAGCGTGATGACGTCGTCACTGCCGAACTCGACGATGCGTCCGCATCGCCGGCAGACCATGTGATCGTGGGGGTTCTCGCCATAGCACAGCTCATAGTGAGCCTGCTTCACGTCGAAGCGCACCTGCTTGAGGATGCCGCAATCGACCAGGAGCGGGAGCGTGCGGTAGATCGTGGCTTTGGCGACGCGCTCGCCGCGGGTTCGGAGGGCGAACAGCAACTGCTCCGCCTCGAAATGGTCATTCATCTCAAGGACGACGTCGAGGATGTGCCGGCGCGGCGAGGTGAACTTTATTCCCCGACCCATGAGGTAGCGATGGAACTCGGCGCGGGCGGTCTCGGTCTTGTCGTCGGTTTTGTGTTTGGCCACGGGCTATTCCGTCGACACTCGGGCGCCGCGGAGATCGCGGCCGTCATTATATTCTAGGGCGGTTGGGGCGTAGGGCAAGGACGGCCGACCAAAGGTCGGCCGCTACATTTGCTGTGGGCGGATGCGCGGTACAATCGGGGCGTATGTGGTGGCGTAGAACAAACGGGGCGCAGTGTGGGGAAGCAGGTGCGTTGAGTCGCGAATTCGAACAATCGGAGGGTCGTCGGGCGTTCTTTCGCGAGAGTGTTTCGCGTCTGATGGGCCCGGTCGGTGATTTCTTGGACCGGCGGTTCGATCTGTCGGCCCGCCCGGCGCTTCTTCGGCCTCCGGGGGCGCTTCCCGAAACGGAGTTTCTGGAGACGTGTCACCGTTGCGGCGCCTGCGTCGACGCGTGCCCAGCCAGCGCGATCTATCCTTGGATGAGCGGGGATTCGACCACGGAAGAGACGCCGGTCATTGACCCCGACCGCGCGCCGTGCGTGGTGTGTGACGGACTCGATTGCATGTGCATATGTCCCAGCGGTGCACTGCGGCTGGTGGAATCTCGGGGTTCGATTCGGATGGGTCTGGCGCGGGTTCGGGGAGGTGCCTGCGTCCGCTCCACCGGTGAAGATTGTGCGGAGTGCGTTGATCGGTGTCCGATCGGTCGCGGCGCGCTGGACTTGCCGGGCGAGGGGCCGCCTCGGGTGATTGACGCGGGATGCGTGGGATGTGGCGTGTGTCAGCACGTCTGCCCAGTCACGTCGAAAGCGATCGTCGTTTTTCCAAACCGGCAGTAACGGCGGGATCTCCGAGCAAGCCGACGCCTGCTGTGACTTATGCGTGACTCACACGGCGCATGGCGTCGCGGGAGAAAGCGGTGGTTGTGTCGTGGGGGGCGTGGGGGTAGTATACCGGCAATTCTGTAGCGAACATGGTTATCGGCTGGAAGGAAGAATTGTGACAACATCGAGCCACAAGGGATCGTACCTGTTTACCTCTGAATCCGTATCGATGGGACATCCGGACAAAGTTTCGGATCAGGTTTCCGACGCCCTGCTGGACAGCCTTCTCGCGAAGGATCCGAAAGCTCGCACCGCGATCGAGACCATGGTAACCACGGGATTGGTGGTGGTTGCCGGCGAGGTGACCGTGCACAACCAGCAGGCAAACGCCGCGCTCGGCGATGCGGAACGGACGGTGCGCGACACGATACGGAAGATCGGGTACGACGATCCCGCGACCGGCTTTGATTATCGAAGCTGCGCGGTTCTTCGGGCTCTGCACGCGCAGTCGGCTGACATAAGCCAAGGCGTCACGGCCGGGCAGGGTTTGCATGAGCAGCAGGGCGCTGGCGATCAGGGGTTGATGTTCGGATACGCCTGCGACGAGACCAAGATGCTAATGCCGCTCCCGATTCACTTGTCGCATCGGCTGGTAGAGCAAATGGCGATGCTGCGCGAGAGTGGCGAACTCGCGTGGTTGCGGCCGGATTCGAAGTCGCAAGTAACGGTCGCGTACGAAAACGGCGTTCCGTGCGGGATCGACACAGTGGTCATCTCCACGCAGCACACCGAGGAGGTCGTCGATCCGAAGACGAACAACATGGCGGACGCAGCCTGCAAGCTGCTGATTGAGAAGGTCATCAAGCCGGTGATCCAGCGCGAGTGCAAGCAGTTCTGGTCCGAGAGTGACATCACGTTTCACATCAACCCAACGGGCAAGTTCGTGATCGGCGGACCGCACGGGGACAGCGGGTTGACCGGTCGGAAGATCATCGTCGACACGTACGGCGGTCGCGGTCGGCATGGCGGGGGTGCGTTTTCCGGGAAGGACCCGTCGAAGGTCGACCGCAGCGCAGCCTACATGGCGCGCTATGTGGCGAAGAACATCGTGGCTGCCGGCTTGGCGAAGTCGTGCGAACTGCAATTGGCCTACGCGATCGGTGTGGCGGAACCGGTGAGCGTTCACATCAGTGAGTTGACGGGCGCGGATGCAGCGAGCGTCGACAATGAGCGGGTGGTACGTGACGTGTTCGATCTGACGCCGTCGGGGATTATCAAGCAACTCGATCTGCTGCGTCCGATCTACTTCGAGACGGCGCGTCATGGACACTTCGGGCGTGAGGGGGCTGACTTTACGTGGGAGAATGCGGATCGCGTGGACGCGCTGCGTGAGGCGCTCAAGGGCGCAACGGCCACGGCATAGTTGGGGGGACGGAAGGCAGAGCGATCGGACCGCGCGGAGCGGCGCGTCGTGTCGGTGGAAAGCAAGATTCCTCGCTTCGCTCGGAATGACGACGTTCGACGTCGGTCGGCCTGAGCAGTAACCGCGAAATCGTTGCCCGATTTGGCGCGGGACTTCGGAAGGACACGTTGAACAAAGAGTGGATCATTCCTCCCCCGTGGGCTGGGTGCGAAGTGGCAGCCGGTCGATGGGGCATGCCACCATTGGTGGCGCAGATTCTATATAACCGTGGGGTCGAACTGGAGACGAATCCGTCGGGGTTCCTGTCGCCGCAGTTGCGCGATCTGATTCCGCCGGATGAACTCCCCGGGGCTCGAGAGGCTGCTCGGCGCATCGCGGAGGTGGTTCGCGCCAAGAAGAAGATCATCATCTACGGCGACTATGACGTCGACGGGATCACCGGGACAGCCACGTTGTGGCATACGTTGCGAACGGCCGGGGCGGACGTGGGTTTCTACGTTCCGCATCGACTGGACGAGGGGTATGGTCTCAACATCGAGTCTGTTCGGGGAATTATCGCGGACGGGGCGGATTTGATCATCTCGGTGGACTGCGGCGTGACAGCCGTTGAGGCGGCGACAGTCGCCCGCGACGCTGGCGGCGAGTTGATTGTCACCGATCACCATCAGCCCGGCGACGTACTCCCGAAGGATACAACCATCGTTCATCCGACGCTCGGTGGTTCGTACCCAAATGAGCATCTGTGCGGCTCCGGCGTCGCATTCAAGTTGGCATGGGCCATCGCGCAGGAGATGAGCGAGTCGGAGAAGGTGAGCGACGAATACCGCGTGCTGCTACATCACGCGCTGGCGTTGGCGGCGCTGGGCACGATCGCGGACGTGGTCCCGCTGGTCGGCGAGAACCGGATCATCACCCGATGTGGATTGGCGCTGCTGCCGTCGACGCCGTTCGTCGGGCTACGGGTGTTGATCGAGTCGGCGGGGTTGGCTGGCGGAAGGGTCAACGCCTATGACGTCGGGTTCAAGATCGCGCCGCGGATCAACGCAGCCGGTCGGATGGGGCATGCTCGGCTGGCGGTCGAGTTGCTGACCCGGGCGGACGAGGATCGCGCTCGTGAGATCGCCCTGTACCTCGAAGATCAGAACCGATCCCGGCAAGCCACCGAACGTCGCATCTCCAAGGAGGCGATCGAGATGGTCGAGCGGGCAGGGATGGATTCCGATGCGTGTCGCGGGATCGTTCTAGCGGGTGAGAAATGGCATGCCGGGGTGATCGGGATCGTGGCTTCGCGGTTGGTGAGTCGTTTCTGCAGGCCGGCTGTGGTGATCTCGCTCGATAACGGCCAGGGGCAGGGTTCTGCTCGGAGCATCCGGAATTTCGACATCAACGCCGCGCTCGGACGATGTGGGGAACATCTGACGCAGTACGGGGGGCACGCGATGGCGGCGGGATTGAAGATCGATCGCGACAACGTCCCGGCGTTCGCCGAAGCGTTCACCCACGTCGCCAACAACTCCCTCACCGGGGCGGACCTGCGCGAGAAACTGCGGATCGACGCGGAGATCGAACTGTCCGCCCTGGACTTCGCGACCACGGAGACGCTATTGAACCTGGGGCCGTTCGGCGCGGGCAATCCGTCGCCCAGGTTGGCCACCGGTTGGGTCGAACTCGCCCAGGAACCGCGCTGCGTCGGCAAGACGGGCAAGCACGTGCAGGCGGTTTTCTCCGACGGCGGGGCGGTACTCAAAGCCATCGCCTTCAGTCAATCGGACAGGCTGGAAGAGCTCAAGAAGCATCGCCGATGCCGCGTGGCGTTCAAACCACTCATCAATGAATTCAATGGCCGGCGGACAGTCGAGATGGACGTGATGGATTTTCAATTCCCCTGATCGGTCTCGCCCGGAATTCTGTTATCATCATACTGGGTGGATTGAAGCGGACGGGAGTAGTTCGCCCACGCCGGACCCCCGCGAGGTAGGAATGTCCGAGACACGATCCAGTTTGCTCAAACGCGTGAAGAACCTCGACGACGATGCGTCGTGGGGGGAGTTCGACCGCATCTATCGCCCACTGCTGGCGAGATACGCCCGCGCGCGGGGACTGAGCCAGGAAGAGGCGGACGAGATCGCTCAACAGTGCATGGCTGCCATCGTCACCGGCATCCAGGGGTTCGAGCGGCGAGTGAGTTTCCGCGGCTGGCTGCACGGGATGATCGATCACAAGGTCAACGATCAGCTCCGCAAACGCCGTCGCGAACGCGGGGCGCGTACAGCCGACCTTGAGCGTGAAGACCCGCGCGAGGACAACCCCGCGCTGGTGTGGGAGCGGCAGTGGAACCGGACACACCTCCTATACTGTCTCAACCAGATCCGCGCCGACATAGTGCCAGCCACGTACCAGGCGTTCGAGATGTATGTGCTCGAGGAGAAACCGGTCGCGGAGATCGCCGAAGCGCTGAGCATGACGCGAAATCAGATTTACGTCGCCAAGCATCGCGTCATGGCCAAGATCAAGAAGTACTGGGACGAATTGGCGGACGGAGTCGCCTAACGTGTCAATCTGCCCCGAGATCGACCTGCTGCGAAAGCTGGAGTCCGGCGACCTATCTGACGCCCAGGCCGACGAAGTCATTCCCCACTTCGCCGGCTGCGATGCTTGCGAACGGACGCTTGAGCGATTCCGCGGAGGCAGCCTCGATTCCCGCGTCCTACGAGCGGCGCTACGCGACGAGGCTGCCGAGGCTGACCCGGGTGCGACGACAATCGGAATCGGGACGGCAACACCGGATCGCAGTGGCCGCAACTGGGACATCCCCGATTACGATCGGATTCGCATGTGCGGCGCGGGGGCGTTCGGTACGGTCTGGGCTGTCCGCGACCGGGTCGGCATGCACCACGCGCTCAAGACCATCGACCTTTCGCGGCTGAAGGAAGCCAACGTCCGCTGCCGGGAATCGACCGCGCTTGAAGCCTACTGCCGCAAGGTGCGGCGGCATCCCAATTTAATCCAAATCAACCACGTCGGCGTCCGCGGCAGCCTGCTCTACTACACGATGGAGTTGGCGGACGACGACGCGACGCGGAGACCAATCCGCGATGTCTTTCCGGAGAATTACAGGCCGCTAACCCTGGATCACGTGATACGGCGCGGTTCCACTCGGCCGGACACGGCCGTTGAGGTGGTTCTGCGGTTGCTACGCGGCTTGTCACGCCTGCACGAAACCGGTCTGGCGCACCGCGACATCAAGCCAGCCAATATCATCTTCGTAAACCGGCAACCTAAGCTGGCGGACATCGGTATGATCACGACGGACACGCAATCGCCAAGCCAAGTGGGCACGCCGGACTACATGCCGCCGGACGGGAAAATGGACGAGACTGCCGACGTGTACGCGCTGGGTCGCGTGCTCTACGAAATGCTCGTCGGGCGGGATCGCGAGAAGTTCCCCGTGCTGCCCGACGACGTGCGCGCCGCGAGCGATCGGTGGGACATGGACCAAATCGTCGAGTTCATCGAAACCGCCTGCGCGCCGCACGCGGTCGATCGCTACGCGACCGCCGAGCACGCGACAGACGCCCTCGAACGGTGCCGCGATGTGTCACTCGATTCGCTGTTCGACCGGCTGGAACCGATCGCGCGATCGACGCCCTCCCGGCCGCAGGACACAACCCTCCCGGTCATTCTCGCCTTGATCAGCGCCGTCCCTTGGTTCCTCGCAGCCATCGTCGCCATCGTGCTCATCAACAAGTATCTCTAACGCAGATCGAAGAAACGGTTGTCGTCGCCGGCGCCGAACCAGCCGACGTTGTGGTGGCCGGGATCACCGGGCAGATACCCGCTGGACCAGGTGAAGGAGAGATCGCGAGCGTCGACGTGTCCGTCCGCCCAAGCGACGTTCGCTCGGGCGCGATGACGGAAGTGGATCGACGGATCGGCACGGAATCCGTTGGTCGGCATATAGCGCGGTTCGGCGAAGCTGTACTCGATCAAGTCCGTCGGGGCGAAGGCGGAATCGGCGAACACCAGGGTCTCGGCTGGATTGCGGACGCGACTCCACGAGACGCCGGTTTCGTCACTTTTGACGGCGTAGTGCCCGCCGCCGAGCGGTCGAAGCAGCGTGCCGATGAACGCGTTGTTGTACCCGTACCCGCCGTTGCCCAGTTCAAACGCCTGATTCGGGTCGGTGACGTAACCACCAAATGTCGGGCAGCGCCGGATCGCGCCCTCCGGGCCAAGGTAGCGAACCAGCGGACCGCGCGCCGGATCGAACGCGGACGAAGACGTGTCGCGCGTACCGTGCCAACGGTGTAGGTTCTCCAGGAACCGAGCGGCTCCGGGGCAGGCTCGGTCGTTGTTGTCGCTGCCGTACATATAATTCGCCAGTAGGAGCTGACGCACATTCGAGGCGCATAACGACGCCCGGGCGCGCTCGCGAGCGGCCGCGAGACTGGGAAGCATGATCGACAGTAGCAGCGCGGTGATCGCCATCACGACGAGAAGCTCGACCAAAGTGAACGCCCGACGCGCAGCCGGAGTTGACGCCAAGCCGTACCGTTGTCGCCTGTCGTTGACCATGCTGAGCGCCTCGTCATCTCTATGTAGCGCCACCCCTTGTGGGTGGCGAGCATGGGACCGATGTCCACGTCCCGACACATCCGCCCAATCACAAAGCCCCCGTGTGGGCATCTTGGAACGAGCCAAAATCCGTGGAATCGACATCCGCGTCGCCGTCGAAATCCATCGTCCGGCACGCGGCCGGCAAGTTCGCGGAGCCCGCGCCGGTGACGCAGGCTACAAACGCCGCGAAGTCGATCAGGTCGAGGTCGCCGTCCGCATCCGCGTCGCCCATCAACCCCGGCGCGACGTCGGCCACCGCGTCGATTTCGGGCGAGACCTCGCCGAGCGGGCCGATGATCGCGTGGGTCGCGGTCGTGATACGCAGAAAATCGAATCCGTCGAGATCGGCCGCCGTTCCGGTATCGGGATCGATTGCCCAGGCGATGTCGAATGCGTCGCCGCCGCCCGAACCGGGTCGAATGCCGACGACGAACGGATCGTCGGGGGTGGTGTAGAACTCCTCGGGCGTGATTTCGGGATCATCGACGACGTTGTCACCGTCGAGATCCCCGAGGATCAGCGTCGGCGTGTAGTCGGCGTATCCGTAAACGCCCTCGTCCACAGCATCCGCACCGTTGGGATTCTCGATGACCGACGAATCAAAGATCTCGGGCGGCAGTCGGAACGCGCCGGTCTGCCACATTCCGCTCTGTCCCGGCGGCCACCAACCCGGGTTGGCTGGCGGGTAAGTCGGGTCGCCGAAGTCGTCGTCCCAAACCTGCGATTCGAACTGCTCCGGGGGATCGGAAATGTGCGAGCCGGGAATCAGATACCAAAGCTCGTCGTCGTCCGGCCCACCGTTGCCATTCCAATCACGGCAGATTTCGATGTAGCCGCACTCCGCCCAGTGCAGATTCGGATTGCCCGACAGCCAGAAAGCGTTGCCGAACACAATCGCGTCCAGTCCCAACGGATTCGCGGGATCGTCCGCAACCGTGTGATCGAACGCCAGTGTCACCGACCCACCGAATCCGCCGAAATTGATCAGCGATGAGTTGTTCGCCGAACTGGTCCCTCCGCCAATCGGTGGTCCGAGGGCGCGACTGGGATCACTGAACGCACTGTTATTGACGTGCTGCCCCGGCGCCGGGGTATAGTCGATCACCTCAGTCGCGAACGGGTCGGCGGTTGTGTCGTCAGCGCAGATCACGAGCACCGTCATCACTGTCGCCGCCATCGTTATGATTGTCCGTGTGCTAAACATCCCGCACACCTTCGCGCGCTCGTCGTCGCGCCATCGCCGCCACCATCGCAAATAGCAGTGCGGCCGTTGCGGGTTCGGGAACGGCGTAGCGATAGACGGTCGCGCCGTCGCGCAGATAGAGATCGCCGGTCACGTTGTTGAAGTTCACGTCGTAGAAGTTCTGGTCGTTCAACTCGTCGGGGTCGAGGCGCAGGACTTGTTTGGGATCCAGCGGGTCGATCACGCCCATCCCCGACAGCGCATCTGCGATGGCGGAGGCGTTCACGACAGCCGCGTAGTCCAGATCACCACCGAAATCTCCGCCTCCGACAAACAGGTTACCCGTTCCGTCGAAACCCAGCGATGTCGCCGATAGGACGTCGACAACCGCGGTTCCGTCGTTCTCGAAATCGACGGCCGCTCCGCCGTCCATCGCCGCCATCCAGGCGGATGCGGTGATGTGTCGAATGTCGCCCGTCGCGCTGGGGCCGGCGATGGCGAAGCCGTTTCCGGTGTAGAGGTTTCCGCTGACGTCGAATGTAATCCCCGCCGATGCCCCCCCGATGTTGTTCACAACGGTGGGATTGATCGGCTGCGACGAGTCGGGGCTGGTCGTGTCGAGCAGCGTCACCAGGCCGGGACTGCCGAATTCGCCCGCGGTCAACCCTAGTCGAGTATCGTCGAACCACTCCGCTTGAAAATGACCGGCAGCGAACCACGCCCCCGACAGTCCGTCAAGATCGAACACTCCGACCTGGAAGTCGTCGAGGTTCGCCCCGCCGTTGTTGCCGACCGCGATCCGAGCGCCGTCGGGCGATACACGGAGGAACGCAGCCCCGAAGGCGGCGATGTCGGCGCCGGGGAGCGTGCCCGCTACCTGAAAGTCGCCCGCCCCGACAAACGTCTCAGTGTACACCTCGTCACCGCCCAGCGTGACAATACGCCCGTCATTCAGCACATCGAACAATCCCGCCCCGTTTGGCAGTGTGAACGATCCCGCCAGAAAATACTCGTCGAAGTTCGCAGCCCGGGCATTGGGTGCGAGCCCCGTCGCCACGACGGCGACAGTCAGTGAAACGAACCGTCTAGCCTTGCAACACATGTGATCCTCCTGCGCCTCACGCGCATGGCTGACACCGTGCGCGGAAGGGCTGAGAGCACACGCGTCGTGCCCGCACGGATCGCATCCATACTTGATGTTGAACCGCTCGAAATACACGCAGACATGGGCTGCCACTCCTCCCGCGAGAGCGTCAGAACGTCGGATTAAGGCTGGTAGGTCTTCTGGCTTCCGAGCATCCAGCGTGATGACGCCGGTCTACTACTGGCCGCGCCTTCTCAATCCGATTCGGATCAATGGCGGTGTGCGGCGTTCGTTCTCGGTTACAGCGGCGGGGCCGCTCCGGTTTCGCACCGGATTCCCTTTTTGACCCGCTTCGGCGGATCACCAACCGGTGCGTAGTCTAGAGCGCGCGTGCGGCGCGTCAAGTGGGCGGGACGGGCGTTCGTCGGCGAGCGCCCGCTGCATGCCGCCGTCGGCGGTGATGACGACCAGAATGACCGGGACGACGACAAAGAACTTACGAGAAGTTTGGGGAAATGGTGTCGCGGTGGTGCGTCACGCGAAGAAAAGGCTCAACACCAGGAGCACGACCCCCAGCAGAATGACGACGGCGCCCGTCTTGTAGTCCGGCTCGACCGGTAACAGCGCAGCCGCCGCCGGGGGCAGGCGTCTCGCGCGGCAGACGTTGGCGCCGCTGCCGATGGCGATGATGGCGCAGAAGAGTCCGACGAGCATTCCCACACCAAACCCACCGTTTGCGAGCCCAGCCAACACCACCGCGTATCCCAAGATGGCTGCTCCGATGCCGACGCGAATGCTCTCTCTGACGTTCTTAAACTCGGCGGCGGCATCGGCCGTGTTTCTGGCCGCCTGTCTCAATTCGGCGAACGTCGGCGCACAGCCGCACTCAGGACACCTGCGGGAGGCGAGTTTGCGCAGATCATATCCACAGTCGGGGCAGGCGGGGGGGATCTTCTCCGCCCAGAGCCGTCCGAACACGTATTCTCCTTCGCGTTCGCGTTCGCGCTCGACGATCACGTCAGTCACCTTTCGAAGCGGCGCCTCTTGGACCGATACGGCGATGGCAAGTCACTCCCAGGACCATGCGAAGCGCCCCTTGAAATGGAAGTAGTACAGCCCGATGACGCGCATGGCGACAACCCAGGCGTAGAGTCCGACGACCTCGAGCGCCATAGCCAGCGCCATCGGGTGGCTCGCCGCGCCGCCGCTGCTCTCAACCATTCCTTCCCGAGCGAACCAAAAAGCTCCGAGCGCCACGGCGGTCAGGACGCAGGTGATGAGGTAGGGAAGAAACGTCTTCAGAATCGTGACGACGATCAGGTCGAAGCGAAGAAACGAAGACACACCGCCGATGGCGATCACCAGGACCGACATGGGCCAGATGAACACGCCCGCGCCAAACAAGCTGAAGAACACAGGATCGAAGTCTTCGATCAGCACCGACACATCCCCGCCGACAATGACCACGTAGACGATGACTGGAAGCAGGACAATCAACCACGTCGCGAGGAACTTAAAGAACGGCGTGACGATCCCATCCACGATGCCGTCAGTCAGGGTCATGGTCGGGATTTCGCGTTTGCCCAGGGCGGATTCCTCGACCACGCCGAACAGGAACGCGGCAATCCATCCGGATACCACGAGCGAGCCGATCATTCCGAAGCACCCGCCGTACAACAGTAGGGGCTGGATGGAAGCGATGGCGCCGACGATCAGGAAGGAGACGAGGTTGCCGGTCTCGGAGACGAAGAGGAAGCTCCAAGAGCAGTCACTCCAGAACGTGGTGAAGGACTCGGTCGCGGGGGTGCGGGACACTCGGTCACGACCGTGCGTCTCGTCGACCAACGGCGGCACCCACGACGGGCGTTCGTGCTCGTCCACCGGTGGCGGCTCGGGCGGCGGGCGTTGGGGTTTGGGGGGCGCGGGCTTGGCGGGCTGCGCCGCGGAAGTGGGCTTGGGGGCGGGGATGGGGATGAGGTGGTCGCAATGCTTGCACTTGGCCCGCTTGCCAGCCAGCTTCTCCGGTACACGGTAGTGCGCGCCGCACTTGCAGGTGACGGACAGCATGATTCTCCTCTCGGTCTGGTGACCGCCGGCGGTTGAGAGGTCGCCGGGCGAGATCGCGGACACGTGCGTTGCGCGGCACCACGTTGGGGACCGCCGCGTCAACCCTGTTGATTGTGTCACAAACCGCGCCGCGGGTGAATTATAAAATCCGCTGGATTGCGTAATGCGCACCGTTGACTGGCGCTCGCGGGCACGCGCGATGGCCATGTATGCGCGATCCGCGCGGAACGGTGACGCAGGTTCGCTCCCCCGACATACGGCGCCGGCAGATCCGAGGAGCGCGCCCGATCGGCAAGACTCGGAATCGGCGCAAAAAAAAGATGGAAGAACCACGTTGCACCCAAACCGAGGGCTTGCGTGATCCGCACCGTGGGTTAGTACTACGCCGGTCCGACGGTGATCGTATTCCGCACATGGAAAAGTGCGCACAATCGGTTGACCCGAACCACGGAGATCTCGCATGCAACGTTTCGTACCCCTGATTAGCCTGGTGGCTGTCTTCGGGACGCTAGTCGCTGTCCAATCCGCCGTCGCGCAAGAGCCTTCGGCTCGGGAACGGGATCTCGAGGAACTGGTGCGCAAGCTGAGCCGACAAGTGGAAGGGCTTGAGGAGCGGCTGAACCGAATCGAGGGACGCGAGGGCGCCGGCACTGAGTCGCGCGTGGAGCAGCTCGAGATAAGCGTTGAGGAGATCAAGCAATCCCAGCCGCCGTCCGCGGATTCCGACGAGTGGAAGAAGGTTGCGAAGTGGATCAACAGCGGCTCGTCGCTGCAGCCGTACTGGAAGGACGGGCTGCGCCTGGACTCGAAGGACGGATCGTTCAAGCTGAAAATCGGCGGGCGCATCCAGCACGACTACGGCTACTTCGCCGACGAGGGCGATCTGGAACGCCGGATCGGTTCGGACTTCGATGATGGGACGGAGTTCCGTCGCGCGCGCCTGTACTTCTCGGGGACCATCTACGACGACATCATTTTCAAGGCGCAGTACGACTTTGCGGGCGGCGACGCTGACTTCAAAGACGTCTACATGGGCCTCCAGAACGTGCCATACGTCGGCAACATCCGCGTCGGTCAGTTCAAGGAACCGTTCAGCCTCGAGGAGTTAACCAGCAGCAACTACGTCACCTTTCTGGAGCGGAGTCTCGTCAACACATTCGCCCCCGGCCGCAACGTGGGACTCATGCTGCACAACACGCTGCTCGACAAGCGAATGACCTGGGCTGCAGGCGTGTTCCGCCAAACCGACAGCTTCGGGGACGGCACGGGCGGGCGCGACTACAACGCAACCGTTCGGCTCACGGGATTGCCGTGGTACGAGGATGGCGGCAAGCGGATGCTCCATCTCGGAGTCTCATACACCCACCAGAATTATGAAGGGAACTCCATCCGCTTCCGAGCACGGCCGGAGGCTCACCTCTCGCCGCGACTCGTCGACACCGGCGCGTTCCCAGCCGAGTACGGCGATTTTGTGGGGGCTGAAGGCGCGTGGGTGCATGGCCCGTTTTCCTTGCAGGGTGAATACGTGCACGCCTTCATCGAGGGACGTGACCGGTTCACGGGTGATCCGCGGTTCCATGCGACGTCGATTCAAGCCAGCTATTTCTTGACGGGGGAGCATCGGCCTTACAAGACTTCCGCCGGCGCGTTTGATCGCGTGCGACCGCTCCGGAACTTCGGGAAAGACGGCGGTCCCGGAGCGTGGGAGTTGGCTGCGCGGTATTCGTACATCAATCTCAACGACGGTCGCGTCCGAGGCGGTCGTCTCCAGGACTGGACGTTCGGCGTGAATTGGTATCTGAATCCGAGCG
>JAJDDS010000461.1 GCA_029260195.1 Phycisphaerae bacterium | reverse complement strand
CAGCGTCAACGCAAGTGTCGCAGGCGTCCGGCGTGCCGTCAGCATCGACGTCGACCGTGTCGTCGCCATCCGGGCACACGTCGCAGGCATCACCGACGCCGTCGCCGTCCTGGTCGCACTGCTCGCCGACGCCTTCACCGGCATCGTCCGTGTCACCATCGCCGTTGCAGTCCGTAAGATCCGCGTTGGCCGGGTTCGGAGTGAGCGGACAGTTGTCGTCGACATCCGGCACGCCGTCAGCATCGCCGTCGCCGTTTCCGTCGTCGTCGCACGCGTCCGGCGTTCCGTCACCGTCGGTGTCCACCGTGTCGTCACCGTCCGGGCACACGTCGCAGGCATCGCCAACGCCGTCACCGTCCGAATCTTCCTGGTTCATGCTGCAGAACCCGTCACCGACGTCCACGGTCGTGTCGCATTCCGAATCTTCCGAGCACAGCGCGCCGACACTTCCAGCGGTGCAGGATCCAGCCTCCGGTCCGTTGGGGGCGTCCGGACAATTGTCGCACTCGCCGCCACCGGTGTCATCACCGTCGTCGTCATCGGAATCGCTATCCGAGTCGTCGCCGTCGTCCGAATCGTCGTCATCACAATCGCAGTCGCAGCCATCGTCCGAATCGCTGTCGCCGCCGGAATCGTCATCGGAATCGTCATCGGCGTCGTCATCGGAATCGTCATTGGCGTCGTCGTCGACACCGTTGTCGTTGCCGTTGTCGTCGTCGTTGTCGTTGCCGTCGTCGTCGTCGTCGTCGACACCGTTGCCGTTGTCGTTGTCGTTGCCGTCGTCGGCGTCGTCGCTGTCATCGCCGCTGTCTTCGTCGTCGCAGTCGCAATCACAGCCGCCGGTACACTCGGGTACGCCATCGCCATCGTCGTCGGGACCGGCCGATCCATCGTCATCGGCGTCCGACGTGGTATCACCATCGTCGCCCGGATCCATGTCGTCGCCATCGACGCTGATCTCGCCGTCATCCACCGTGACCGTCACGGTCTGGCCGTCCAGATCATCCAGAAGTTGCCCGAGATCGACATTGTCGCATCCTCCAGCCATTAGGAGGAGCACCACACTCAAAGGAACACCATGCCTAGGTACATTCATCTTCGACTCTCCGTTCATGAGTTTCGCTACAGGGCCAAGTAGTCGTGGCATCCTGAATCGGCCGGTAAAAACGCTCCAAGCAAGCCCTGCCCGTAACGGGCGCCTGGAGGACGATCGCACCGGCCGTGGGTCGTCGCGGCATCATCACGTGCGCGTCCGCAAACGAGGCGACTCGGCTCGCCTCCTCGTCGGACGCACTGGCTCACAGGACGTTCCGGTGATGCCCGCCGCCAGTCGTTTTGTCCACGCTGTCGGTACTAGCCGTTCGGATCGGCCCGCGTCCCCCACGCCGTTCGCTCGTTCGCTAAGCTCGTTCCACATCGCGCAGCACCTCCCCGCGACCCGGATCGAACTTGGACGTGTCACTCGGTTAGCCTACGATACGCAGGCCCGCCGGTGCCACACCTTCCCCCACGCTAATGCGTCCGGCCGCAGACGGCAAGGGCCAAGGTCCGAGAACGACCGGTCCGATTTCCGGTTCCCTTGGGACGGTCCGGTCCGAAATGTTGGATTGACTGCTGGCGCGTCTCGGGCAACCTGGCGGTCACACGGACTCGCCGACGCGTCCTGTGGGCTGGAGTGCGGTCGCTGCGTTGATGGCGTGGACCAACTTGTCGAAGTCCCACGGCTTGGTTAGGACTTTCCGGACCACGGACGCCTGGGTGATTCGCAGCAGTTGGTCGCGCGTGACGTGCCCGGTCAGCACAATGCACGGCAGGTCGGGCCAACACTGCTCCACGTGTGCAATCAGCAGGTCGCCCGACATGATCGGCATCGCCACGTCGACGAGGAGCAGGTCGAAGCGCTCGCATTCCAAGATGCTCTGCGCCGCCCGGCCATCGCCCACGCAGAGTGTGTCCCACCCGACGCGCCGAAGTTCCCGGCGCAGGGCGCCGCGCACCGATGATTCGTCATCGACGATTAGAGCTCTCTTCACCTTGGCGTCTGGCGCGCGTTGCTCCGACTCGCGCGTCGCGGGCACGGTCGGCACGGCGCCGTCAGCCGACGCAGCATGTTGCTCGTTGGATCGCACGTCCTGAGTGGACTTGACGAACACGCCGCCAAGCACCGGGTCCAGATTGCTGGCGAGTTGAATCCGCTCGATCGTTTCGTCAGTTAAGTGACTGTCGGAACTCAGCAACAGTACGCCGGCGCCGTTGCGTATCTCGCGGGACAGAACCATCCCCGCCCTCAGTTGCGAAGGAGGAAGTTCGACTTCGCTTTCAGAAGTGGACTCAAGAGGATTCGCTTTGAGCCGGCCGATGAAAACCTCGACGAGCGCCGGATCAAAGCGCGTGCCGCAACCGGCGAGAAGCGCCTTCTTGCCAGCCTCGCGAGAGCTTGCTGTGGGGCTGGATGATGAGAACGCGGAATCGTCGTAAGTGTCGGCAATGGATATGATCCGCGATATGATCGGTATTTCATCTTCTTTCAGTCGATCCGGATGACCCGTGCCGTCGTAACACTCATACTGATGATGCACCGCCTCGGATATCGCTCCGAACCCACTAACGTGGGAGAGAATGGCGTGCCCCGAATCCGAATGGCGCATCGCGCGGTGGTCACCGTGGCCACCGCTCCCCTGTGGGCGTTTACGCTCTCCGGAGTGCAGTTTCGAGATCTTTCCAATGTCATGAAGCTGTCCGGCGAACTCCACGTCCCGCAGGTCGTCGCCGGTAAGATTGAGGTCAGTGGCGAGCGCTAGCGCGCGTTCCGCGACACGTTTGGAATGGATGCCGAGGTTGGGATTACTCGCCTCCAACATACCCGCCATGACGCGCACTGTGTCACGAAGTGACTGTTCCACATCACACTGAAGTCGCCGGAGTCGCTCGTTCTGCGCGCTCAGCTGCTCCGTGCGCTGCGCGACCTGTGCCTCAAGCCGCCGGTTCCACTCCTCGAGTTCCTCCTTCTGTTCGCGCGTGACCCGTTCCAGCCTCCGGTTATCCAGGATCAACTCGTAGGCGCGCACGCCGTCGCGAACGAGAGACCTCAGATGGTCATCATCCCACGGTTTCGTCAGAAAATGATGGACATGGCCATCGTTGATCGAGGCTTGGGCGGCCGCAAGATCGGTGTAGCCGGTGAGGGTGATCCGCACCGTATCCGGACGCCGCAAGTAGACTTGCGTCAATACTTCAGCACCGGACATACCCGGCATACGTTGATCGCAGATGATGACGGCGATGTCTTCGCGCTCGAGGATGTCGAGACCGGCGGCCCCTCCAGTGGCAACATGGACCTTGTAGCCATCAGGGCGCAGCAGTCGCTGAATCGACCGGAGGACGTGCTCCTCGTCGTCGACAACGAGAACGTCGTGGGTCACTTCTGCCACTGTTGTTCCATCCACTGGAGGTCAAACACGGTGAACACGCGTGGGATGACGTACGCCCCACACGTCGGCTCGCGCTGCCGGCAGGGAAGCCCGTCGCGAGAATCGGCGAGGACGGCGATCTTCCCGCAACCGATGGCAGCGAGCGATGAGGCTACTTGATGGAAGGTGGCGGCGGTGGTCACGTCGATGAAGTAGACGTCTTCCGACGACAAGTCTTCTGGTAAGTCGTGGGGCGCGATCCGCCGGATGTCACAACCACTGCCGCGAAGGAACGCCCGGCAAAGGCCGGCGTCCGCGCTGGGCTCGTCGGAAATCCAGAGCGCGAGTGAGGGCGTGTGAACTGCGTGCTCGTCTTCCTTCCGAACGTCGGAAAGTTCGAGCAGATCGACAGTCTCATCAATGCGCTCGGCGAGCCCCGCGAAGAGCCTCCCAACGTCGTCCTTGGTGAGCCCGAGGCTGGCAACGGCCTCCCACGGCTGGCGATCGCCGGCAACGGGTGCGTCAGGTCCGTACCCCATGATCCGAACCATGTCGTTGGCGACAATGGTAATCGCCACGAGGCGATCGGCGTCATCGTCGATGGCGATGGTACTCGCGTGATGGCGCCCGGCGACTTGACACAGCGACTCCGGAAGCCCCCATTTAGCGAGAATCTGGCGACCGGCTTCAGCGTGATCGAGGCCGAAGTGTTCGCGCTCCGCGTCGAGATTCTCAGTTTCGCTCAGGCGCTTGGAAAACAGTTCGCTGATGAAGTTGGGATCCACGCCCACCATTGCCAGCTTGCCTGCGTCGTGAAGCAGTCCAGCGAGGAACGCCTCTTCCGGCGGCTTGAAACCGAGTCGCCGGCCGATCCGGTCACACACGGCCGCGACGGCGATGGAGTGCCTCCAGAGCGTAGCGTGGTGCCCGACGTTCTCCGCGGAGGGAGCGAGCGTGTTTCGCATGCACAGTCCGAGCACGAGATTGCGTATGGCGCGCGACCCGAGCATGACGACGGCGCGGCTGATTTGCGTCACTTTCTGGTTACCGCCATAGAAGGATGAGTTGGCGACGCGAAGAATGCGCGATGCGATTGCCGGCTCGCACCGTAGCGCTTTGCCAACATCGATCGCGGAAGCGTTTGGCGCGTTTGCGATCGACTGAATGTTGAGTGCGATCGCAGGAAGAGGCGGAAGGCTCTCGATTTTGTGAACAAACTCAGTCGCGGTCATAGACGTCATTCGACTTCCTCCCAGATCGTGGCCACGCCACCTCGCAGGGCGCCGCTCTCTTGGAGGGTCCGCAGGCGCCATTGCAGCTTTCGGCCATTGCGTTCCAGTCGCCCCGACCTGGATTGTTTACCGTTGGTATCGCCTGGGAAGAACGCCGCATACGCCTCACCGGGAAGCCCCTCCCTGGCGGGCATGCCGAACAGCTCCGTGGAGGGCGTCAGCAGTCTGTTGGCGAGACGGTTCGCCGAAACGATGAGCTCGGAGTCATCAAATGTAATGACGCCGACCGCAATCGCGTCGTGCAGGTCCTGGATGGAACTGAGACCCGCAGACGCGTCCGTCGCGCGCTGGTCGAGTTCGGTATTGAGCTGCTTGAGGCGTTGGTTTTGCTCGGCGATTTCGCGGGCCATCTGCCGATTCTCCGCCTCCAGCTCATACTGGTCCAACGCGCGTCGGATGTTGCCCTTGAGCTCCTCGTCATTCCACGGTTTGCTCATGAACTTATAGACAGCCCCCTCATTAATTGCGGCGATGATTGTCTGGACGGCTGAGTAGCCACTGAGAATGATCCGTATGGTGTCGGGCCAACGGCGCCGAACCTCGTGCAGGAGTTCGATTCCGGTCATACCCGGCATGCGCTGGTCGGAGATCACCACCGGAGCCGGGTGTTCTTCGAGCACGCGGAGGGCTTCCTCTCCAGAATCAGCCGCGACCAACTCGTACGGTTCTTGTCGGAGCAGTCGCCGAAGCGACTTGAGGACGCTCGGCTCGTCGTCGACGATCAGCACGCGACGCTCAAGCCGCTCGGTAACGCCGGGGCGTTCGTCGGGACGCGCCGCGGGACATTCGGTCGCGGTTTGTTCAGCCCCCGTTTCTTGCAGGTCGGGCTCAATTAACTGACTCACATTCGCTCTCCTTCACGGCAGGCGGTCCACTGATCGGTAACTGGATGCGGAAGGTCGTACCTTCGCCGACGCGGCTTTGCACGATGATCTGGCCGCCATGGGCATGGACGATTTTCTGGACCAGATGCAAACCCAACCCAGTGCCCTTTCCGACCTCCTTGGTGGTGAAGAACGGATCGAAGATGCGATCCAAGCTCTCTGGCGGAATGCCGGAACCTGTGTCCGCGATTTCGATCCATACGCGGTCGGCCTCCTGCCCGGTGCGGATGGTGACGGTCCCCCGCTCGTCGATGGACTGAGCCGCATTGACGAGTAGGTTTAGGAACACCTGTCCCAACTTGCCTCCGTGGCAAGGGAGCGGTGGAACCACACCGTAGTCCCGGATGACCTCCGTTTTGTACTTCAGCTCATTCCAAGCCACGTTTACCGTTTTTTCAATGAGCTGGTTGATGTCCGCATCAGCAACGTCGGGGGAGTCTATGTGCGAGAAGTCCTTCAGGTCCGCGACGATCTGGCGTACGCGCTTCGCGCCATCGGTTGACTCGGTAATGAGATCGGCGAGGTCGGACATGATGTACTCGATGTCCGCTTCCTTCCTGACACGGACGACTTCCTCCGCCTTGGCGGTCGAGAGTCCGCCGCCGGCCTGGCATTCGCGGAGGAGCTCATCGTGGGAATCGAGGACGCGATTGATATCCGTTACGTACCGACCGAGCGAGTTAAGATTGCTGGTGATGAACCCGATCGGATTGTTGATCTCGTGGGCCACGCCGGCGGCCAAGTGCCCGATCGAAGCCATCTTGTCCGCTTGCATCAGTTGAGAATGTACTTCCTGCAGTTTGGCAAGCGCGTCCTCAGCATCGGCTTTGGCTGCCGCGAGTTCTTCCTCGTGTTCAACTTGCTTGGACACGTCACGCTGTACACCGACATAGCCGGTCACCTCGTCGGCATCGGTGGTGATTGGTGCGATGGTGAGTTCCGCGACATAGAATTCACCGGTTTTACGTCGGTTGGTCAGGCGCCCCGCCCACACCTCTCCGCTCCGGATCGTCTTCCACATCCGTTCGTAGAACTCGGCGCTCTGCTCGCCGCTACTGATGATGCTGGGCATTTGGCCGACGGCTTCGTTCGCGGTGTACTCCGTGACTTTGGTAAATGCCGGGTTGACCTGTAGGATCTTCCCTTGCGCGTCAGTGAGGAGGATTGCTTCCGCAGCGGCTTCTATGGCGCGGGTCAGTTGGCGATGTCCTTCCTCCGCGCGTTTGCGTTCCGTGATGTCGCGAACGAGCGCCAAGACGAACGCTTCGCCGCGACACTCTCCGGCGGAGAGACTGAGCTCAATCGGGAACAGTCGCCCATCCCCCCGCAGTGCGGACAGTTCAA
>JAJDDS010000047.1 GCA_029260195.1 Phycisphaerae bacterium | reverse complement strand
ATGGCGATGACCGCCTGATAGAACTCATCCGGCGCGTTCTCGGGATTCGTAAACGTGAGACCGTTGTCCGCCTCGGCGCTGAAGTAGAACTCGACCAGCGCCGCGCACGGCGTGTTCGGAATCGTCGCCATGTAGACGTCCGGCTCGATCTCGGGCATCTCGGATGCGACAAAGCCACCGCCGTCGATGGACCTATGCTGCATCACCGACCCGGGGACCGTGTTCCCGTTGGCTGTCACGATCCGGACCGGGAACGTCGTCGCCTGTCCGGGAAGCGCGAGATCGGGAATGCCCTCGGGGAATTCGTAGGTGACGATCACTAAGTTGCTCATCCAGACCTGCGTACCGTTGCACTTGCCAAAGACCATATCGAGCAGGTTGTCGCCATTGATGTCAAAAACGGCGACATCGTGGAGACCCTTCAGATCAAAATCGGAGATGTTGCCTGGATCGAACTGAAACGTCACAGTCGAACCGGGCGTGCCGCCCATGTTGCGCAGGATGTCGGACGTCGTCGAGCATCCCGGGATGTCCACATCCACGTCGGTAATGAACACATCGTTCCAGCCGTCGCCGTCGAGGTCCTCGATCAACGAGTTGCCGCCGAATCCGCTGGTCGTGTTCGGGAACTGCAGCGTGCTGAAGTCCGCTTGACCAAACGCATCATTGCCTTGATTGAGCAGGTAGGTGTCAATCCCATCATCGGTGACGACAATGTCCAAGCGGGCGTCGTTGTTCAAGTCACCGACCGATATGAAGTAGGGCGCTTGCGAGTTTACGACATCGTACCGATCGAAGAAGCCCTCGTCGTCGGGATCGTTGTACGTGACCGCGACGTGCGTCGGAGCGTTGAGCGACGTCTGCTTCACCACGTCCATCACGCCGTCATTGTTTATATCCGCGATCGCGCTCGCCGCACCGAACGCGGATTCCAGCATCGACGAGGTCATCCGAATCGTGCTCTCGTCGGCGAACGAACCGTTGCCATCGTTGATCAGCAGGCGGTTGTTGAAATCCAGGGTCTGGGTTCCACCGGAATCGTAGTCGCCGAAGTACAGATCGGCGTACCCATCACCCGTCACATCGCCGGCAGCCACCGAGCAGAACCGCGGCGCGTGCGGGAACCCGCTCGGACCATTGCCTTCAAGCTGCGGGAACCGAAACTCCTCGTACCGGAATCCCTGCCACACGCCACCCGACTCGCCCAGGTTCATGTAAACACGCGGGTGGGAGATCGTCTTGGGCAGGCCGTCGCTCAAGGTCGTGGCTGTCACCATGTCCAGCCAGCCGTCGTTATCGACATCCACCAACACGACGTCGCGGTCGTTCGTCAGATCGAGGAACCCCTGCCCTCCGTCATTGGCCGCCACGGCGAAGTCCTCGGTTCTGTCCGTGAGCACACCGTTTTCGTTCATGAACAAAACGTTGCGTTTCCTGCCCGACGATGTGAACGGCTGCTTCCGGACGACAATGAGGTCGATATCCCCGTCCTGGTCAAGATCGCCCCAAGCGTAGTCCTTCTCTTCCGGATCGCTGATGCCCAACCCGTTGCTCGACGCGATCAAGCGACTTCCCGATTCGTTGTTGAACGCGATCCACCCGGAGGCCCACGCTGGTGTTGAAATTAGCAGTGCCAAGGCAGTCGCGCATGCGATGTGCGAACCGGCTGCGCAACGCCCACGCCGCGGATTGAATCCAAACATCTTCATCTCCGTTTTTATCGGTACCCGAGAATCCGAACACATCTCGACCAAGCGGCGATTCTACATCGGCGACGCCAATCCGTGCAAGGAATAACCGTTTTCGGACCGATGCGACGATGCGGCCTGTGCGCCCGGCGCGCCCCGCGTGTCGCGGCCGGAACGCCGGAGCCCCTCGCAAGCCGAAGAACGCCAGGCAACCGTGTCGGCGACTTCACTATTTTTCCTGCCGCTTTAATCTCGCGGGTTGCGGTACCGCCAAGCACGACAATAATGGCGTCGGCACCGAACGAGCTGCGCGGCGCCGCCCGCGGCGCTACCCGCCGTGATTGAGGTGTGACGGACGTGTGCCGTGCGGCGAGGCTGTTGCGTGTCGTTTGCCGGATCCGTCCCGCGCCGGCGCTCTCAGTATTCGACATTGAAACATGGAGGTTGATGTGTCGCCAAACGCGAAACGAGACCAAGCCGAGCACTCCCTGGTCGACACACCGCAAGCCTTCGCGGACCTCTGTCGCGACCTGGCACGCCTCGATCGGTTCGGGTTCGACGCCGAGTTCGTTGCCGAGGAAGGCTACGGAGTCGAAGCCTGCCTGATTCAGATCGTCACCGAAACGAGCGTCCACCTCGTCGATCCCCTGGCGGGTTTCGACATCCACCCCTTTTGGCACCTCGTCTCCGACCCCGGTATCGAAAAAATCGTACACGCCGGACTCGAAGACCTCGCGATGTGCTACCACCAGACCGGGCAGGTTCCGCAGAACATCTTCGACGTACAGCTCGCAGCCGGACTCCTGGGCCTCGATTACCCCATGAGCTTGCTGCGGCTCGCGCGATCGTCGGTCGGCGCGAGGCTACACAAGAGCCAAACGCTCACGAACTGGCGCAAGCGCCCGCTCACGCCCGAACAAATGCGCTACGCCGTCGCGGATGTCGCCCATCTGCTCTCAATCCACTCCCGCCAATGCGACCGTCTGAACAAACTGGATCGCATGGACTGGGCCCGCGAAGAATTCGCCCGCTTCGCCCGTGAGCAAACCTACCACCACGAAGACCACGAGCTCTTCCGCCGCATCAAGGGGGCGGGTTCGCTCGACGCCAAGAGTCTCGCGATCCTATGCGAGCTCGCGGCGGAACGGGATCAACTCGCACGCCGCTACGATCGCCCCGTCCGCGCTGTCATCAAGGACCACCTGATGATCGCGATTGCCCGCCATGAGTTATCGACCACGGAATCGCTCGAAACGCTGCGCGGACTCACCCTGCGTCACGACGCGATGGCGCGCGTCGCGTCCGCGGTCCAACGCGGAATCGATACGCCGCCGGAACAGCGCCCCAAACCATTCGCGGTTGAAGACGATACGCGTCAGGAAGCGACGTTGCGTAAGCTCGTCGCGGCAGTGCTCACCGACTTCTGTCACGCCTCGGGGGTCGCCGTCCAGTTGTGCTGGACCAACCGCGACGTTCGGGCGCTCGTCCTCGCCCATACCCGCGCCGATAGCCCGCTGGAACCCGGCCTCCTCCAGGTTGGATGGCGCGAGCGCGCCGTCGGTGACCTGTTGCGGGACGTCCTGTCCGGACGACGATCCATACGCGTGACACACGGCGCCGGAGGCGGCACGCTCGGGTTCGAGTAGCCCGCAGGTTGTGTCCCCGAATAAAAACTCACCCGCGCGCGGACGCCGATCGGCCTCTCCTGCTCAATCCGCGTGGCTGCCGACAGGCGGGGTAATCTACCACTCGAAATGGGAAGCGAGGCCACCCCGGAGAGGACGGTCGCGTTTGGGTCTTTTGGCGATTGCGGACGCGCGCGGCGCGTCGGCGACCGGTTCCGTAAGTCCCTTAATCGTCAGGGAGATTCGCCGCTTCTTGCGATCCACGCTCAGCACCTTGACCTCGACGTCTTGACCCGGTTTGAGAACGTCACCCGTGGTCTTGACCCGCTGGTGCGACAGTTCGGAGATGTGGACCAACCCCTCGACACCGACCTTCAACTCGACCAACGCGCCGAATTCCAGCAACTTGCTGACCTTGCCCGTGACCACTGCGCCCGCCGGAAACACCTCAACAACTCCCGCCCACGGATCCTCGGTCAAATGCTTGATGCTCAGCCCAATCCGATGACGCTTGCCGTCGACACTGATGACCTGAACATCGACCTCGTCGCCGATGTTGACCACATCCGATGCCGCCGCGGGGCGGTGTGACCAGGACATTTCGCCGAGCGGAATCAACCCGTTGACACCCTCAACCACCTCCGCGAATGCGCCGAAATCAGCCAGCTTGACCACCTTGGCTTTGATCTGCATACCGACCGGGAACCGCTCATCAACGCTTGACCAGGGGTTGGGAATCGTCTGCTTGTGGCCAAGGGAAATCCGCTTGCGGTCCTTGTTGACCCGCAGAACCTTGACCTCCAGCTCATCGCCGACCTTGACCACGTCCGCCGGATTCTCGACCGGCGCCCAGCGCAAATCACTGACATGCACCAACCCGCGAACACCGCCGATATCGACGAACGCGCCGAACTCAGCCAAGCTGACCACGACGCCCTTGTGCATCTGCCCAACCGCGAGGTCACCGAGCAATGACTTACGCGCCTCGTCGCTCTGACGTTTCTGGACGTTGCGCCGGCTGACGATGATCCGCTTCTTCCTGCGATCCAGTTCGAGAACTTCGCAGCGCACCGAATCGCCGAGCAGCACGGAGATGTCCTTCATCGGGGACATGTCGACTTGAGAAGCGGGCATAAAACCCCGCAGCCCGGCGAACTGTACCTCGAGCCCGCCTTTGATCATTCCCGAGATACTCCCCTCAAGCAGCATACCGGGAATCAGCGCGTCGAAGTCGGGCACCACGACGGACCCCTGACGATACGCGCGCAGCAGTTCAGCCGCCTCGTCAAAACCGAGGATCAGCAAATCCACCTCCGCGCCCCGCTCGGGCACGGTACCGTTGTCAAACTGCCCGATGGGCACGACAGCCTGCGCGCGCAGCCCGACGTCGACAAACACCTGGTCGTCGGCCATGCGATCGATCTTGCCACGAATCTCCGCGCCTCGTTGGGGAATCTTCTCCTTATCGGGCAACGCCACCGTCGTGTCCGACTCCTTCGCTTCGGTACCAGCCGCCGCCTTGACCACGGGCGCACCGGCATCAACCTCCGGCGCCACGGCGGTCACGGTGCTCGTAGCTTCGCTGTCCGCCTCCGTCGCAGCCGTCGCGGAAACCGGCGTTTCCGCATCCGGCGGAACTGGATCGCCAGTTTCGCGTGTCGTGTCCGGTGTCACGCCGGAGTCACTTTCCACACGCGGCGGCGGGTCAGCCGGCTGCGGCGTTGGGTCGGATTGTTCGGATCCCTGCGAAATCTGGTCTTCACTCATGGAAACAACTCAAGACAGGCCGATGAAGTTCGGATCAATCGTATCTCACCCTTCGATCGATCTCGTAAGCTGTGACGTCGTATGAGCCGCAGCGAAACATGGCTCGCGATGGTAGCGCTAAACCTACGCTTGGTCACGACCACCGACCGCGAAATGCCGCCAATCAACAACAACGTTTGTAGCCCGTTCGCCGGGAAAAGTCAATCGCGACCCAAGCGAGCGACAGCAGTGGCCGGAACGCGGGGAGACCACGATTCCCGCCTCAGGCCACCGGGTTGCGTTTCCGCGGCGCGTCCCGATAATGGCGGTGGTGCCCGACGCGGTGGAGCTTGCGGTGGAAACCGAGCCCGCCGGCAACCATGTTTCACACCGGCTGCCGCGGGTCACTTGGTGGAGAGTACGCTCTTCGTGTCCCCGCCGGTCGTCTCGACGGTGATCGTCGACTGCGCGGTTCCACTCCCGATGGTCACGATTCCGACGTTGTCGGGCACGCCAAACGCGTCGTACGTCACCTGAGTCGTGCCGCCGAAATTAGCACTGACCAGATCCGCGGCGTATTGGTCTTTCCCTGACAGCTCGACCCGGTACACCGCCTTCTTGCCGTCCAACGTGCTGACTTCACCCATCCCCGGTATTTCGTAGTACCCGCCCAACACGTTGAAATTCACCGTGATGGGTGTGCGGCGTTTGATGGCTTCGCTTCGCGCCAGCGCCAAGTCGAGCTTGATACGGCAATCCAGCGCACGGACACGCTCGCGCTCGACGTACGACAGCATCCTCGGACGCGCCACCATGGCCACCGTCCCGATGATAGCGACAACCAGCACCAACTCGATCAGAGAGAACGCCGCCGTCCGCTGTCTGTGACGATGCATACCTTGATCTCCACTACGCCCACATACCACGTGGCGCGGAAAACACTGAACATTGTCATTCCGAGCGCAGCGAGGAATCTTGCCGCATACGGGACAAGGCGCTTCGCTCCGCTCGGCATGACGTTCAGCGTTTCGCGCTCGCATGAGTAACTTCCCAACGTTCGCTACGGCGACACTTCCCGGATCGAGCCCCGGCGCAAATGCAGCTTGTTGTCCGTAAAAGAGGGAACCAGCAGCCCGGCAAGCGCGGGGTCATCGTCGATCGTGACGGACCCGCTGATGACCACCCAACGGGCGATGATGCTACCCTGGTACGTCACATCCGTTCCGCCCAGCGTCGTCAGAAATCGGTCCGTCCACATCGCCCCGAAAATACCGGACGGCAGGACGTCTACTACGTCTCCATCCTGATTGACGTCATATCCTTCGACCGATTCGTCGAGACCGCCACCCGGGTTGATCATCAGGTCGCCGCTGCCTCCGTAAACGAGTAACGTGGGGTACCCGGCTGTACCGCGCTCGAACCTACACCCGCGACCCCCGATGGTGACGCTATTGGGGCCGATATTCGTAATGATCAGCGTCCCCCGTAGAAAAACGTTCTGAATGTTCACCGCGCGGTTTCCGGCATTGATGTGGTAAACACCCTCCGGATTGACGAGGCCGCCCGTGGTGTTGAACGTCTCCGACAGCGATACGCCGATCAGGTCGAATGTGATGCCTACGGAAGTCAGCGGCGTCGCCCGCACCGTGTAGTAGCCGGAACCCGGCGCGGGGAACGGCTCGACCGAATCGACATACTGCAACTTGGGGATGATCCCGAACACGGTGCCGGAAGGATACGTCGTAAAACTCGCGTCGTTCGACGTGTTGATGCTCGCGAAATTCGAGAACCCGCCGCTCGCATGTACCGGGCCGCGCACGGTCGTTGCCGAGAGCACCGACACCTTCCCCGTGGCGTAGATCGCCCGAGCCAACGTCTCATGCGGTTGGGGATCGAGGCTCGCGCTCATCTTGAATACGGCCCCATCGACGTCCGCCGCGACCGTCACTACAGCCGCTTCGGTATCATCGTCTGTGAAGTCACCGTCGACGTCGGTCAGCGCGGTGTCGACGAAGGCGCCGGGCTCCGGGGTCACGCGCGTGATCGCGCCGGAAACGGCGGTCGAGCGCCACGCGATGTCAGATTGGTACTTCGCCAACGCCCACTCGACGCCGCCGCGGGCGAACAACTCGGCCTGACGAGCGCCGCTGACGTTACGATGCAAGCGCCGATTGGCCATCTGCATCGCCAACAGCGTCCCCGCGGTTCCCGTCACCAGCATCGCGACCATCAATGTCAGAACATAGATCGCCGCCCCACGACGCCGCGTCGCGCGCCGAATCCGATGTGCGCCAGTGGTGTCGTGGGTCGGAATCACATTCTCAGTTCCATGCATCGTTTCGAGTCCTGTACCCCACCAGACGTTGTACGCGCTTGCCACCGTGCTTGACCTCCACGATGACGCGCTTCCCAGGCGTCGTTCCGTCGATCGCCACAACGGCGGGATCCGACGCAACGTTCTCGACGATGACGGACCGCGCGAACCCGACGTATTCCGTTCCCGCGAGCGGCGTCCCGTCGCGCGCCTGCGGCGGACTCTCCGTCCACCCGTCATAGTCATCAACGTCGTCAAACGTCGGCCGCGTCGTCTCGCCGACACCAAGCCCGAAACTCCCCTTCGCCAGCACGGGGTCCTCGAACGGCAACGCCAGGATCTCCGCCATCAGATCGGACGCGAGCTCGATCGCGATCGCGTTGTCAGCCGTCGCCCGCACCCCATGGAGGTAGCCGCTGAACATGCTCAGCCCGCCCACGATGGACGTGCCCAGAACGACCACCGATATGACCGCTTCGATGTACCCGAAGCTACGGCGTCTTGGTGAGTGGAACGGCGCCAAGCGCGAACCCTCCCATGCTCGGCCGGTTCAGACACGGTGCGGCGCTGTCCAGTCGCACCGCCGCCACCGGACCGTCTTCCAGCATCTCCAAAGTCACGTAGACCGCTTTCAACGCCCCCTGTGTCTTCACCGCACTGGACGTCATGTAGGTTCCATACACGTACAACGACATCGCCTGCGTGCCATCGACCACCCAGGGTACTCCGCTCTTGGAAGTCTGCAATAACGCCGCTGTCGGATTCGCGCCGCTGGCGGAATGAAGCTGCACGTCACCGGAATGTGCGTCGGAGACATATTCCAAGACCAGCACCATCCCCTGATCGGGAGGCAAGTCAGCCACACCGGCGAACGCAAATGGCTGCCATGAGTAAGTCGCCAGCAGCGAGGCTTCCATCATGGACGTTTGAGCCAACAATTTGCTTGGCAGATTGGCGACCGACGGCGACCACAACTGCACGGCGGTCTCCCCTTTTGCCGCGCCATGTACTTGGGCCATCACGTTGATACGCGTCACACCCCAACTGACCGCGTCCGCGGGCAACGCCGGAACGAAGTACTGGCCGACCCAGTTTTTCTTGAAGATCACATAGTCGATCAGCCCGGTCGCGGTATCTTCGCTGAACAAAAGCGTCTCGGCGCTCTCCGTTTTGGTGTCGGTCGTGACCACCTCCACGTCATAAGCCAGACTGAACGCCCCGACGCGAGCCATCACGACGTCCTGAGTGCCGCCGCCGACCTGTCGCGTCAGCGGGTCGCCCGCGATTCCGGACCAGTTGTAGGATATCTTTTCCGGGAATCCGTCGTTGTTCGTGTCCGGGATGAGGAATCCGATCGATGTCGGTGCAGCTCCGAGCACCTCCGTCGCCAGCAGCAGCTCGCTGCGCAGACGGTGCATCGCGACCGACGTCTGGCTCCGCGCGGTCTCGGTCCGCTGAAGACGCGCCCCACTCAGCGTGAACAACTGTAGGGCGCCGAGCGCCGAACCGATCACGATGCTCGAAATGGTGATCGCCCCCACCACCTCGACCAGCGTGAAGCCCCCGCGTTTCGGAAATGTGGTTGATGGAACCATGAACCGTTCTTCCCCGTACGCCCCGGGGGGTGGACCCGGACCCCGCGTAGTCCAGCCCGCGGCGACGACGGGCTACCATCACCCTACGATACGGTTACGATCGAAACCCCCCGGGACCGATAACACACGGGTCGCCGGCTGCTTTTCGCGCGCCCGAGCGACCCGTTTAAGTCCGAGGAGTAAGCTGCCGTCAGTACAATCAGTAAGTAGTGAAGGGGTCGCCCGCGTCGTTCTTGGCATCTCCGGAATTCGCGCTGATCTTGCCCAGCGTCGCGTCGTAGATCCACCCCACCGTCGACAAGGGTGCGGCCCCGACGGCGCTGGCGCCTTTGCCGTTGTTGAGACCCGACCCAACCTTGAGCGCCGGAACGGACACCAGGTACGGTCCGTAAATGAATAGCGGCGTCTTCGCGGCGTTCGTTCCCCCTATATCGTTCGTGTAGGTGGTCATCTGGAGGATGAACGTCGCGTCCACGGCGGAAGGATAGGCGCCGTTGTGCTCCGCCGCGTACAGGTCGATCGCGTTGCGCAGAACGTACAGGTCGCCGCGTAACGCACTGGCGCCCGCGCCTGCCGCCCCGCGGCTGATCCGCGGAACCGCGATCGCTGC
>JAJDDS010000460.1 GCA_029260195.1 Phycisphaerae bacterium | reverse complement strand
TTGCGGGTGATGCTCGGGGCGACATCCGAAACGACCGCACGGGAGCGGATCACGGTGTTGGAGGCGAGCATCGACGACGCGACGCCCGAGGTGCTGGGGTATGCGATCGAGCGACTGCTGAAAGCGGGTGCACTGGAAGCGTACTGTGTGCCGATACAAATGAAAAAATCGAGGCCGGGATCTCTACTGACCGTGCTGGCGGATCCGCCGACGGCTGATGCTCTGGAGTCAATCGTGTTCTTGGAGACGCCGACGCTTGGCGTGCGGCGTCACGAGATGAGCCGATCCACGCTGGCGCGCCGGGTCGAAACGGTCGAGACGCGATTCGGGCCTATCGGCGTGAAAATCGGTTCGACGGGAGACCGGGATGTGACGGCGGCGGCGGAGTACGAGGATTGCCGGACAGCCGCCGAGCGAGCGGAAGTTCCGCTGCGAGAAGTGATGACCGAAGCGGTGGAGTCTTGGCGGCGGGGACGGAGCGGGGATGATTCGTCCGATGGCTGCTGGGGGGCAGCCGGTAACGCGTGACAAGGAGGTCAGGCGCATGGTTTCTCCACTACCGGCAGGGATGATGTTGCCACCGGGGGCGGCAGTGATGAGTGGTCCGCAGATCGCACTAATCGCGGTAATCGCCGGGGCGACGGCGCTGATGCTGATATCGAACGTTCGCCGCCGCAAGGAGGGTGGCCCGTCACCGCGGGCGTACGCGCGGGAGCAGTTGGCCCGTCTGAAGGAGGAGAAGGTTGTTCACGACGATTTGGCGGACGTGATGATGCAACTACAGAACGTGGCTCGGGAGATCAACGCCCAACTGGACGCGAAGTTCATCCGGTTGGAGCGGAGCATTCGGGACGCGGATGAGCGGATCGCGCGGCTCGAGCGTTCGCCGGGAACGGCGGATCGGAAGGGGAGTTTGGATGTCACCGTCGCGGACGAGGCGGTCACACGATCTGAGACGCAGGTAGCGGCACCGCCAGACCGGCGGGACTCCGCGGTTCCGAGTCCGGCGGCGTCCGCGCCACCGGAAGCAAAATCGACAGCGCGCCGCGCGGGACGGCCGGGGCGGAGCGAGGTTTTCGCCCTCGCGGACGAGGGAAAGACGGCGCTGGAAATCGCGGAGGGGGTTGGATTGCCAGCCGGGGAGGTCGAGTTGATCCTGTCGCTGCGGCGTACGAGGGCTGCGGCCCGAACGTAGTCGCCAACGGCGGACGGTATCCGGCGGTTCCGGTTGGTGTGGACAAGTTCGGGGACGGGACGCCGGCGGACCATGTGGCAGTGGGCGGGCTTGATTGTGACGCCTACAATCGAGTTGGATTGAGGTCTCTGGATGCGATACACGATCGCGAGGCGGTTCGGATGGCATTGACGGTCATGTTCGTTAGTGGACCCCGCCGGTCGGGTAAGAGCGTCGTGATCCAGGAGATCGCGAAGGCGTGTCTGAACGAATCGCCGCATTATCTCCGATTGACCGCAGCATCGGGTGACAAGCGTCAACCTCCGAAAACCCCGGATGGTGCGCCGCGACAGGAGGACTGCGGGGTGGCAAGCGCTCAGTGGGTGAGCTACGAGGAGGATCGGGTCTTCGAATTCTTGCCCCGCGTATTGAGCCGAATCCACCGCTGTGATCGTAAGGCTCGGGTGTTTATCGAGGCGGATTCGGACCCGTTGCTGCGCCACGCCTATCCGTACGACCATCGCCTCTTCGTCATGCCAGCACCGCGCCGATCTTCGGAGGTCTTTCGCACGAACAGTCAGGCGACGGAGGCCTTTCGGGCGGCGCTGGAGGATACAGCCGCCTTCGCCGGAGAAATCTACGGATTGGTGGAGGATCCGGACCGGCTGAACGTTTCGGATCCCGAGGCGTCGGAGGCACGCTCGTCACTGACGGCATCTCAACTTCGGGGATTGATGAATTCGCCGTTGGGTGATGAACTTGCGACGCGCATTCTGCTGCAACCCTCCCACCACGGTTTGCTCGAGAGTGACGTGGTGATCGTCAACACAGCCGTCGGCGGGATGTCGCCGGTGGTTGATACGTGTGTTCGACGGCTGGAACGCGTGTTGAACCACGTTCACGGAGACGGTGACCCGGCGCACCCGATGTTTGCGTGTGACCCTTCCGATCCGGAGGATCCCCTCCGGACGAAGCTCCTGGCGAAAATCTGCGGGCTGCTCCCCGCATCTTAACTCAAATCACAAGCCGTGGGGTTCGTCCCACGCGGACGTCCGCGATGACTGAAGTCCTCGGCTTGTCATCCGACGCGAAGCTGTCGCCGATCCGGGTCAGGGGCGAGCGTTGTTCATCGATTCAAAAGCCCAGGTCCGGGTGGACGGCGGAATGACGCCGTTAATGAGCTGCTTGAAAGCCAGCAGATCGAGCGGATTGATGCCGCCGCTACGATTCGTATCGATGAAGTCCTCGATCGTGCCCCTCTGCGGCGTCTGGACCCCGTTGACAAACTGCTTGAACGTGAGCAGATCGAGCGGATTGACGAGCCCGCTTTGGTCGATGTCAGCCGGAAGGAACCCGAGGTCCACGCGGTCGGTTTCGTCGACGCCGGGGCCTTGATTGCCCGCGTCGACAATAACGTTGGGGACGTCTGCCAGATCCTGAACGACCGCTTGGATGGTGGTGTATTCCTGCAGGGCGATCGGGCGATCGAGCGTCAACGCGACGAGAGGCATGCCCTCGGTGTTGACGGACGCAATACTCGGGGGTGCGCCGCCGCCGGTTTCCGTAACGACAAAAGCGTTCGCCGAGAGGTCGCCACCGCCCAAGTCTTCGACAGGCTCGGAGAAGAGAATGTCGATCTGGGTAATGCCGCGATCGAGATCGACGCCATTGGAGCTTTCGTTGAGGGGGTCGATGTGCCCGCTGTATGGTCTGGTCTCACCGAGCAGACCGGCGGCGTGGACGATTTCCGGCGGGGCGGCGTCGGCTCCGCAGCTCACCGGGCCACAGCCACCGACAGTGACGATGGCGGTCTCGGAGAGAGCGGTTCCGCACTCGTTGGCGGCTTGAACCTGGTAGCATCCCTGGTGGGCGCACTCCATGTCGGGCAGGAAGAGGAATGGCGCGTCCGTATCGGGAATGGGTTCGTCGTTGAAAAACCACTGAAAGGTGTTACATCCGCCATTGGCTGCGGTGAAGAGCGCGAGGGTCTGTCCGGGCTGAACCGTGGTGTCCTGGGGTTGCTGCGTAAACTCGATGGCGGAGTCCTCGAGCATGGGGATGCTGGCGGACTCGACGGTCCCGCAGACGTTGCTAACGTCGACGGTGTAGATGCCGTAGTCCTCAGGTCCAACGGGGTTGATAACGAGGGTCTGGCTCGTGGCGCCGGAGACAGGCTCGCCGTCGAGTTTCCACTGGAAAGTGAAGGGTCCAATACCGGAGGTGACGACGCCGAGTTCGGCGCCGCCGCCCTGACAAGCACAATCCAGGATTGGGTCCGGTTCGGCTGCGAGAAGCTCGGACGTCGGGGCGAAGGCGAAGTCGTCAATGAAGTAGTTGTCGCTGCCTTCGGCGTTGAGCAATCGGACGCGGACCTGGAACCTCCCGAGGTTGGCGTCATTGGGGATCAGGAAGCAGCCCTGCTGATAGGGGAGGCTGTCGGAGGCCGATCCGAGCACCCGGTCGGCTTCAGCCCAGACGCGGCTGTCGGTCACGTATTCGATGAGCATGTCTTCGCCGAAGCCGGGTCCACCGGGAGTGTTTCCACCGCTTTGGTGCCAATAGGTGACACCGGTGCTCGCGGGTACGCCCGCGGATCCGCTGGTGATGATGTCGGAACCGTTGATGCGGAGCGAGGTTGTGCCGCTGGGCTCGCCGTCGCCCTGATCGTCGATCGTCGCGCCGGAGTTGTACCAGGCGAGGGGGTCGATCTGCGGTCCGTCGAACGTCTCGCTGAAAGGGAACGAGATGGGCGGAGCGAGCGAGTCGAGACAATCGAGCAGAGTCTCGCGGTGGAGAATGAGCCCGGGAATTGAGAAGACCGGGTGAAACTTGTTGGCGGTGACCAGGAAGGGGTTCATCGTGTGTTGCGTGCAACTGCAATGCGGACGGCCCCAGTTGTGTCCCAGTTCGTGCGCGGAGAGGTCGGTCTGAGAGGCAAGCCCACCAAAGATCTGCACGACGGAGAAGGCGCTGAACGAGCAGATGAGCCCACAGTCCGGCGGAGCGTTGTCGCCACACGACCAGGCAATGCCGATCGTTCCGCCCTGCAGGTTCTTTCCCGTGAACAACTCGGCCTGGTCGGGGAAGATGTCGGCATGATTGGCAATCCAGTGCGACGTGAACTGGTTGAGGAGGGCGCCGGCGTCGGTCGTCGTGTAGGGGTCAGGTTCGGCGGTACGCACGATGATCGTGGTGATTCCATACACCATGCTGACGTCGCGCTCGTACTGGAGGTTCATGGTGTTGATGACCAAGTTGATCTGGGCTTCGACGTTGGCGACGCTGCTCCCGTGGTTTATGAAGTACTCAAAATCGGAGTCGCAGGCGAGTTCGATGAGGCAGGGCAGGCCCGCGCATGGCGCGAGGCTCTCCTCGACGGGGGGACGCTCGTCCGTGATATGTAATGGCAACGTCGTCGCGTCAGCGCCGCAGCTACCACCCCCGGGGATGATGCTGGTCTCGGCATAGAGAACGTGGTGGACCGGTTCGGCGTCCAATACGCGGCCATGAAGCGGTTCGACCCAATAGCGCCCGCCGTCGCGCATTTCGATGAGGGCGGACAAGCCGGCGTCAGTCACCGAACCGATGACCACGCCGCCGAGATCCCGAATAGTGCCGCGCACGGTGCGAACCGGGCCGGGCTCCACATCAACGAGTGAACCGTCGGCGACCTGCACTTTGACGGCGTAGCTGGGAGCGCGAATGGAGTGCGGGGCAATGTCCAGCACGATCATCTGGCTATTGAACGGCAGCGAGATTTCGTCGGTCGCGCCCGGCGTGCGATCGAAGGCAAGAGTAACGACTTCGCTCTCGCTGAGATCAAGCAGAGCGTTGGCGCGTTGGGCCAGTGTTGTTGCGGATACGGGCTCGTCGGCTGAGACTGAGGGCGCGACCGCGGACGATAGCATCATGGCGACGACGAGGGCGGCGACGGACGTTTTGGAGTGACCCAACAAATGCATGGCTGCGGTTCCTCTCTGGTTCTGGCGACACGCGAAAGCCTGCACGCGCCGCGCGGAGCCCGACGGACGCCCGCGACTGGCGGCGGTGAGGTCGGGAGCGGTTTGGGGGGAACTCGTCCGGCGCCAAGAGACCACGGCCAACCACGACCACGCGCCGGCAAGCCCCTGGCGGTTCATCTTACCCGGACGTGCATTCAATACCAAGGGGAATCCGGGGATCGGCACGCGCCATGGGCGATCCGTGGAGAAACACTGACGGTGCGCGGATTCGTTGGTCGCTGGAATAACGCCCCGGTGACCTTACGTAGCCGCCCGCGATTCGGCGGGATTCTCCGGACGTGGCGGTGATGCCGCACCGGACCGCAAACGCGTCATAAGGCCGGGCTAATATCCGTTGATCCAGCCAAAGCGTGCATTAGGGTCTTGGTCATGGGCGCTGACCGTTGCCCGACTCGATGACTTCGGCGGCACGCGGACGGAGCAGGAGTCGATCCCGGGGATGTCGTTGCTCGGATCACGCACTGCGCCACTCCTCGCGAAGTCCAATTGCCAAGGGAGTCGAGTGGGCGGCGGTCATCACCGACGGAGGATCCACTGACATGATTGTCATCGACGCGACGCGCCATACCGTGCACTGCAGGAGAGTCTGTTTGACGGCGTTGTGCGCGCTGCTCTGCACGGGCGCGATTCGCGCTCACGGAGGCGAGTATTTCATCACGCATCTGCCGCCGTTTCCGGACGAATTGGTGAGCACTGGGTTCGCCATCAACAACTATGGCCACATCGTCGGCGACTGGTCGCAGGAGGGCACGGGCGAGGTTCACGGATACTACTACGATGGCGTGAAGCACGACCTTGGACCCGGTGTGCATCCGCGAGCGATCAGCGATAATGGGCTGGTCACCGGTTACCTGGCGAATGGCGAGGCGTTTCTCTTCGACCGCGCGACGGGGGTGCTCGAACCTCTGGGGACGTTGGGCGGTTCGGCGAGCTTCGGCATGGCGGTCAATGATCTCGGTGAGGTCGCCGGAGAGTCGCAGATGCAGAGTCCCACGCCAAACCGCGCCTTTCTATACAGGGGCGGACTCATGATCGATCTTGGTGTGCCGACGAACCTGCCTCTCGGCTACTGGGTGGAATACACGAAAGCAATCGGGATCAACGCAGCCGGACTCGTCGTCGGCGAGGCGCTCGTCGGGTCTTTCGGAGAGGCGTGGGCGGTACCGTTCGTTTATGACGCCGGTGATCCCGATGCGACGATGCTCAAGCTGGATGGCGCCTATTCCTCCGGCAGCGCGTGGGCGTTGAACGATGCCGGACATATGGTCGGCTGGGCTTCCACGAACATCGAGACTTGGGGGCGGGCGTTTCTCCATGACGGTACGGTGATGACGAATCTGGGCACGATTCCGGGCAAGGCGTACACCATCGCCACAGCGGTCAGCAACCTCGACGAGGTCGTCGGGCAAGCGTTTGGTGAGTGGGTATGGTTACCGTGTTGCGGAAACGTCTGGACGAACAACATCAAGCGAGCGTTCATGCACCGCGACGGTGCTATGGTC
>JAJDDS010000459.1 GCA_029260195.1 Phycisphaerae bacterium | reverse complement strand
TCGCGGTCGGATATCTGTGTTTGCGGTTCCACATTTTCGGCGGGATGGGCGAACTGCCGCCGCCATACGGGGTCGACCTGAGCGCGCCGACAGCGGTGTGGAAGATCCTACGGACGATCGGTCAGTACATCCTGGACTTCATGTTGTTCGTACACGTCGAAGCCTTCTATTTCGACGGATTCTGGGCGGAGCACTGGGTCGCGCTATCGGGGCTTGTCGCGGTCGCGGGCGTGATGATGATCTGGGGTTGGCGACAGGCTGGCGACACACGGGCGATGCGCGCGAGCATCGCCTGGACGCTGCTGTTCATGGCGCCGTCCCTAATGGCCATGCCTGGCGAACGCAACGTCTACCTCGCGTCAGCCGGTTTCTCGACCGCGGCGGCGATGGTGCTGGTGGCGGTCTGGGATCGACATCGGGATCAACCGGCGCGGGCGCTACGGATGCGACGCGTGCTAACCGGCGTGACCGCAATCTGTGTGCTGATTGCCGGGATCGATCAAGTAATCATGTGGGGCGTGGCGGATACATCGCAGACGGTCTACGACGATCTGATGGCTGCACTGCCGGACCCGCCCTCGGACGCACGCATCTACGTGATCAACCAATGCCCGCTGAACGCGGGAGGGTTCATCCAGGGGGTCCAGTTGCATTACGGGCGAGCGGACATTGTGGCGTGCGCGTTGACGCTCTCGCCGCAGTTGCAGGGTACGACCGAGGACAGCGTCTATCGAACCGGAGAGTCGCGGATCAAGCTGGTTCGGGAGAACGGGATATTCTTCGACAGCTTTCTCGAGCGGTTCGCGCTCTTCTCGATGCCGGTCTCGACGATGGCAACGTCGGCGCGGCGTCTCGATTTGGAGTTGGTCACCCCGTTCGAGACGCTCGATGGTTTGACTGAATTTGAGATGGGATTGCCGGGGTCCTTGGACGACGGACGCACGTTCCTGTTCAAATGGGACAATGGCCGGTTGCGAACGCTCTCCGATCTCAGCCGGCGCTCGAGGTGGCCGAGGTTGGTGGAGTGTCCGGTGAGGCAGACTCCGGGTGCGGTCGCAGCGCGCGAATAACGTCGTACGCAATGTGGTATAGCGCGGGGACGATCACCAGCGTGACGAGCGTGGAAAACGCGAGCCCCCAGGCAAAGCTGGAAGCGAAGGGGGACCAGATCTTGCTCTTGCCGCCCCACCCCATGGCGAGCGGTAGCAATCCCAGAACGGTGGTGATCGTCGTGAGCAGAACCGGGCGCATGCGCATGCGGCAGGCTGACCGCAGCGCGTCGGCGATGGGAAGTCCTTTAGCCAGTTGCCGGTTCACGAAGTCGAGCAGCACGATCGAGTCGTTCACCACGACGCCGGTGAGACCGACAATGGCGATGAACGTCATGATCGTGAACGGGTAGCCCGCCAGAAGCAGTCCGCCGATGACGCCCACGCACGAGAAGGGGACGGTGACGATGATGACAAACGGCTGCAGATAGCTCTTGAACTGCGTGGCGAGCAGCATATAGATAATGACCATCGCCATGAAGTACGCGCGTTTCAAACTCTCGAACGAGCGCGCGGTTTCCTGGTATTCGCCACCGTAGGTGACCCGCACGTTCGCTTGAGCAGCCACGATGGGCTTGAACTTCCGTTGGATCATCGCGTTGACGTTTTGGGCGGTGTTCAGATCCGTATCGATCTGGGCGCCGACGGTGACCACGCGCTTTCCGTTGAGGTGCGGAATTCCCGCATACCCCTGCGACATGTCGAGTTCACAAACGTCACCGAGACGCACCTGATACCCGCCGGGGCAGCGAATGTGGACACCGAGCAAGTCACGCAACGACTGGCGGTCCTTCTCGTCAAGCATCACGCGGACGTCAAGGTCTTCGCCCGATTGTCTGTCCTTAAACGTGGAGACCGTGAGCCCGTCGTTGGCTGTGCGCAGCGCGCGCGACAGGCTCGGCTGCGCGAGACCATGGGCCGACGCAACGTCCTCAGTCAATCGCAGGTTGATCTGTTTCTGTCCGAAGTCGAGATCGTCGACGATTCCGTACACGCCGTCGATGGTATCGAGCTCAGCCTTGTAGATCCGCGCAAGCCGCTTGGCGGCGCCAAGGTCGGGCGATTCGATGCGGATGGCCACCGGTTTTCCGATCGGGGGACCGTCCTGCGGGGTCCAGACCTTGAAGGACTCGACCCCGGCGTCCGGGTGCGCGTCGACGTATCGCTGAACGGCTTGCCGAATCTCATGGGTCACCGCATCGGGGTCGGCATTGACGATGGCGTTGTTGGCGAGCTGCACATGGAGCTGAGCCATGTTGTTTCGCCACATGGCTGTGTTCTCGTCAGTACCGACGAGTCCGACGGCGGTGAGCATCGACTTCACACGCTCCGGCTGCATGTCAACGATGATCTGCTCGATGGGTTTGATGACCTTGCCGGTTTGGTCGAGGGACGCATCATCCCACGTCTTGATATCGACGACGGCGATCTGGTAGTCCGACGGGAAGAGGTCGACGGGGAGGTGACCCACAAGCGAGTACGTGAGAAACGCCAACGCCCCCAGTGGAAGGGGAACTAGGTAGCGGCGGCTGAGGGTTCCAGAAAGGAATCGGTCGTACAGGTCCATCACACCGGCGAGAAGCGTCCGCCCACCGCCAGCGCCCGAAGCGGTCAGGCGATCCCAGATGGGCCGGACGCGAGCGCGCGGACCGAAGTGGAGGTAGTGAACCGGGATTATGCAGAGGCATTCGAAGAGCGATGCCAGCAGAACGACCGCCACCGTCTTCGGAATGATCGAAAAGAACTTTCCGGTAACACCGCTCATGATGAGCATTGGCAGGAACGCGACGACCGTGGTCATCGACGACGAAATCACCGGCCACATAACCCCGTCCGCACCGTTCACAATCGCCTCGCGAAGTCGCCGCGCCCGATCCGCGATCCCTTCGTCCTGCCGTCCCTCCGTCCCTCCGT
>JAJDDS010000458.1 GCA_029260195.1 Phycisphaerae bacterium | reverse complement strand
GACGTCCGCAGTCAACCCAAAATCGAACCCAACACCACCCGACGCGACACCACCGGTGTTGTCGCTCATCCCGATGGTCATCGGCGCGCTCATCGGCAGATTAGCCGCGTCTACCTCAATGACGGCGGGACTGGCGTCCGTGTCACCGGGGATGTCGTAGTGAAACACTACGTCCGCCGACGCAACGACCGACAAGCACGCGACCAAACCAAATGCAAACAGACTCTTTTTCATCATCTCCACAGCCTCCATCTCTCCAAAAGCTCGCGCGGGATTCCAACTCGGAGCCACTCTCCGCGACCTCCCGGCATACAACAGATTTCAATTACGTGAGCTGGAATTCAAGACGAATTGTCAGCTCTCTCCCAAAAAACGACTTCTCTTCTCTCCTCCCCAGCTTCACTTCCCTTCCCAAAGAGAAGCGTGCTTGGGCTTACAAACTAGCGGATGGCCGGGCGACCACCGGTCGAACCAAGCCGTGCCATAGGCGCCCGGCCCATGCGTGTGATGCGCTGATGATACCCCCCCGGAGTGCCTCCCCTCCCTCGTCACTCCTCAAGTATCCCTCCTCTCCCGCCCCGCACGGTGCGACGCGGCCTCGTGAGACCCGACTTCCGCAATCGAGGCCGGGCTCCGTCGTATTCCGTCGCAGCCACCTACGGCTGCGTGTTGTTCATGGCCTCCAACGCCCAAGCCTGAGTCGAATTCCCCGTGTTGTTGATCAGATTCTTGAAGGCGATCAGGTCCAGCGGATTGATGCTGCCATTGCGGTTGAGATCGGCGTAGTGCAAATCCACACTGCTGCAACCGGCTGCGGGCAAAGTACCGGCGTTAATAATCTGCTTGAACGCAATGAGGTCCAGCGGGTTGGTATTGTTGTTCTGATTCACATTGCCGGGCAAGTACCCAATGTCGATGCGATCGGTCTCGACGACACCGGGTCCCTGGTCGCCGCTACTGAGAATCGGCTCGTCGCAGTTGTTCACTACATTAGCGATGATCGTGGTCCATTCCTGGACTGTCAGCACGCGATCCCATTCGACCCGGACATAAGTCTTGTCCAACGCGTTGACGTACTCGGCGACGGTAACGGTCGGAGCGGCTGCGCCGCCGGTCTCGACAATACTGAAGTCGGCGGCATCGACATCACCACCGCCACTTTTGAAAACCTCGACGTTAAACTTAATGAATGCTTCGGTCAGCCCCAGATCGATATCGACACCGTTGGTGCTGTCAAAGGCGGGATCAATGTATCCCGAGCAAGGCGAGGTCTCGCCGACACCAGCCGTAGCGTGCGCGACGGCGGGGATGGCGGAGCAAACGACGCTCTGAACGTCAAACTGCACCGAAGTGCCAATGACGGTATCTACAGGATCGACGACGTAATCGCCTAGGTTCTCGCTGGTAATCAGATTCGCGAAGAGCGAGTTCGGCTTGATCTGCAGCGTGTAGCTGCCATCGTCGGCTGCGTCCCAATCGACCGGGACGGTGAAGCCGATACCGAGGCCGGCGTCATCGGCGACGAAAAGCTGAGCACCAACTCCGTGACCGACTGCGAGGTCCACCGGTCCCGAGGGGAACGGCGGGAACGGATCGGCTCCGGTGTTGTTAATGGTGTTCTGTCCACCGCCGAGCTGAATCAGGTCGGCGCCAACCGGCGTGCCCAGGAAGTCGACGCTGTATCCGAGCGGCTGCTCAAAGTTTGCGACATCGGCGCCAGAGGACATGACGATCGCAGTCCCCAGAACAAACGGGCTCGCACCACCGCCGTCGGCAACGACCTCGAGGTCGAACGCGAAGAACGCCAACCCTTCATTCGCCTCCTGCGTCAATGCCCCTTCGACCACGAATTCAAACGTGCCCCCCGGGGAGACCGCGCCGCTGCCGTCGAGGCGACTGATATCGACGGTAAAGGTGTCAACCGCGGAAGCGGCTGTGATCAAGCACAGCGAAAGACCGACAGCGTAAAGTCCCGTACCCTTCATCGTATTACACTCCATCCAGTCGAGCAGTTTCGAGCGGGGCGATTCAAACCACCGTCTTACCCGACACCGCACCCAACAGGTAGACCTCCTCGCGACGGGTTATGTTAACCATCCAGGGAGGCCGCGTCAAGCGGTCCGCACCACTTCCAAATCTCCCGCACCGCATAGACACTCGCGCGGGCGACGACCAAGACCCTTCCACAACGGACCGATTATAGCGAACGAGAGCCAAAGGCGGGGCGGTTAGTTATCAATTGTGAACCAACCATGTCCCTCTTTCTCCTCCAACTCCTTTCCGCACACGTTTATACCGAACCGCACGCGGCGATTCAAGGTCCAAATCGGTTTTTTTGCGCCAGCGCAACGCCTTGTACCGCCGGAGGTTACGGCAAGTTCTCGGTTATCGGAGCCCGTCTACGCACCAGAATCGACGAATTCACCCACATTCCCTCGCGAATACGTCACAGGCGCGGTCCGCATAGCCTCAATCGTAGATTGGTCGAGAGTTGCCGCCTCCTCGCGTCCGATTTACCCTGCGACGGTCCGGGGAATTGACCCCGGCGGGGGCTGCGCCGTCACGCGGCCTGGAACGTACCGATATGTTGCCGCTAACGATCACCCGAAGCGTCCAGCACCTGCAGAGGCTGCAACATATCGCCCGCGTTCTCACTCAGCAAGGATTCGGGCACATCGTCGATCAACTCGATCTGGGTCGCTTCGTCCCGATTTGGCTCCGCCGAAAACCCCGTGCCGGAGAGGACGGCGCACCTGCCGTCGGTGTCGGGCGCCGCCTGCGCCGGGTCGCGAATGAACTCGGCCCCCTGTTCGTCAAGCTCGGCCAAATGATGGCGACCCGCCCCGACATTCTGCCTCGCGACATCCTCGATGAACTACGCCGTCTCGAAGACAGCGCGGACAGTTTCGACCCATCCATCGCAAGCCAAATCATCGTGGACGATCTGCGTATCCCGCTGCCCGAAGCCTATGCGACGTTCGACGAGAAGCCGATCGCCTGCGGGTCCATCGGCCAGGTCCACCGCGCCACGCTCCGGGACGGGCGAAGCGTGGTCATCAAGGTTCGCAGACCGCACATCGAGAAGGAATTGCGCAGCGACCTCCAACTTCTGACCTGGCTGGCTGAGGCGCTGGATCGGTGGGTCCCCGAAGCCGCCGCCTACCATCCGACGACGATCGTCGAAGAGTTCGAGCGAACACTCCTGCGCGAACTCGACTATCTGCACGAGGCTGCCACCACCAGCCGGTTGCGTGAGGCGTTCAGCGATGACGACCAGATTCGGATCCCCGAGGTGATCTGGTCCCACACGACCGCCAACGTGCTGACGCTCGAAGCGATCCCGGGCGAGAACCTGCGGGCGGCGCTCGCGTCCGATGGCCACCGCCTGAATCGCAAGGAACTGGCTGCTCGCCTCGCGGACATGTATTTGCGGCAGTTTTTCGAGGTCGGCACATTCCACGCTGACCCCCATCCGGGCAACATTCTGGTGCAGGCGCCCGCGCGGGTGGGCCTGATAGACTTTGGTCAGGTCGGGACGATCAGCGACGCGATGGCGGGACATCTGCTGATCCTGCTGTTCGGCATGGTCAATCGCGACATGGACATCATTGCCGACGCACTCAGCGAGATGGGCGCGTTCGGCGCCAAGACTGACCGCGCGCAGCTCATGCGGGACTTGCATTCCCTCGTGGACAAGTACTACGGCCAGCCCGTCGGTCGGCTTAACATGTCGACGATTTTCGGAGAGGGCGCCGAGACGATTCGGCGTCACGACGTAGCCGTTCCGCGCGATGTGATACTGATGCTGAAGTCGTTGACCACCGTGTGGGGCGTGGCGTTGCAACTGGATCCGGAGTTGGACGCCGTCGCAATGGTCAAGCCGCGCCTCGCCGCCCTGGTGCGCTCGCGTTTCGAGCCACGTCGCGTACTGCGCATGGGGGGCTTGACGTTGTGGCATGTGGTGAGCTTCCTCCGCTCCGGTCCGCAGCAACTGCGCAACGTTTTGCAGCAGGTTGCGTCCGGTCAGTGGCAGCTCAACGTCCGTCACGACAATCTCGAGCCACTCGGACGTGACCTGGACCGATCGAGCAATCGGTTGGCATTTTCGATCGTGATCGCGGGGCTTGTGGTGGGCAGTTCAGTCGTCGTCAGCGCGGACCCGCAGGTTGAATTGGTAGGTATCCGCTTGCAGACCTTCGGCATCGTGGGCTACTTGCTCGCCGGCGTTCTGGGCCTGGGTCTTCTTTGGGCGATCTTCCGCAGCGGCCGGCTGTCGTAGCGTTCAGTGGTGCTGTACGTACAATGCCGTTGAAGCCCGGTATTTGAGCTCACGGTCGCTATCCGCCCGAGATTCTCGATTTTTTGCTCAAGTTTTTGGCAGACGGTTTGATTCGGGGGAAATTGAATCCTAGAGTCTTGGTGGAAGCTGTCGTGTCCCCTTTTTGACGGCCCCGTGTCTCTTCCCCGAGAGGCACGGGGCTTGTTTCTTAGCTGTATGGAACCGTTATGGGTCCGCAGCACGGGCGGAACCGGTGGGTGGAACGATCGCATCAGTGCCCGTGGTGCGGTCGAATCGTCGGCGCTCGGTTATTGACGCGGAGCGTGCGGGGGATGGGGAGGTGCTGGGGCGTGTCGCGACAAATCCGTGCGGTCTGACTTGATCTTCCGGGGGCGAGGACTGATTATAGGCGGGTCCGGGGATGAGCCCCACCCGTTGTGCCCGGCGTGGGGTCGCAACGTGGGACGGCTTGGCAAGAGGGAAGGCTTCCATTGTCCACATTTCGACTTGCACGGTCGTGCTCGGTGGTTCCGATTATTCTGGCGGGCACAAGCGCGCCTGTCTTGGGACAGCGACCCGAACCGGACGCGTTCCTGAACCAACAGCGGAGCATCGAGGAACTGGTCCGCACCGAGCGCGAGAAACTCAGCCCGCTGACCGAGGACTTCGAGTTTGACTACGGCGGGTATTACAGCTTCTTTCTGTTCCTCTTCGATGATGGCGTGAACAGCTCGCGAACGTTTCGGCGCCACGATCTTCGTTTGTGGACCCGGATGGGGTTCGATAAGGGCGCCCATGAGATTTACGCGCGGTCCCGGCTTAGCTTCATCGACTTCAATCCCGGCGACCAGTATGACGACGAGGACGACGTCGAGGGGATGAACCTTGAGCGCGGGTTCTACAAGTTCAACCTTGCCAAGGCGATGGCAGCCTATCAGGATCGGCGCATCGACTACAACGTCGAGTTCAAGATCGGTCGCGACCTGACGGAGTTCGGAACCGGACTAGTGCTCTCGACACCGCTGGATCAGGTGTCACTTCGGTGGACGTTTGACGACTACGAACTGACCGGGCTCGCGGGCAAGACCATTGGGAGTTCGCAGGATTTCGATTTGTCGCGCAACCCGGAGCGCACGCGACGGTCGTTCTTGGGCGTGGAAGGCCGCTACCGCGGGTCCGAGCGACACGAGCCGTTCGCCTACGTGCTGTGGCAACGCGACCACATCTCCGACAACATTCCGACCCTGGTGCAAAACTACGACTACGACTCGTTCTACGCGGGGATCGGCTCCTCCGGCGAATTGAGAACCAACCTGCGCTACTCGACCGAACTGGCGTTCGAGACCGGGCAGAGTTACAGCACCGGCGCGATCCGCCGCAAGAACAACATCTCCGCATGGGCGTGGGATTTTGAGTTGGAGTACCTGTTCCAGTCAAAGGGACACCCGCGGGCTGGAATCGAGTACACCTTCGCCAGTGGCGACCCCGACCGGATCATCAGCCCGACGAGCACGGTCGGCGGGAACTCCAGCGGATTCAAAGATACCAGCTTTATCGGGTTCGGATATCGTGACACCGGCTTGTCGTTCGCGCCGCGACTGAGCAACGTCCACGTCTGGCGAATGGGAGCGTCGTTCTTCCCGCTCGAGGGTCACAAGACGTTCGATCGGCTTGAACTGGGCACCAACTGGTTCCTTTACAACAAACATCACCACAACGCCGGCGTCTCCGATCCGACCGCGACGATCGCCTCGGGATGGCTTGGCTGGGAGATGGACTACTACGCCAACTGGTCCATCACCTCCGATTTCTCAGCCACAGCGCGATACGGAGTGTTCTTCCCAGGGAAAGCGTTCGCCGACCGAACCACGCGGACCTACCTGCTGCTTGGTTTGACATGGAGTTTCTAGCGATGACACAAACAGCCGGGAGGTGGACAGTCGTGGCGATGACGGCGGCGATCGGGATCGCCGGTTGCAGCCGAACCTCGGTGACGTTCACCCCGAGTCAGGATCACAACACGCTCGAACAGGCCGAATTCGCCCACTACATCGCCGAGCAGCCGATGATGACGTACGACCAACTTTGCAGGGCAGTGCTGCTGCTGGCGGACGGCGACGAATCGCCGCGTTCGTTCGAGAATCGCGTTGCGGAGCTGCAATCGCGGGGCATCGCCCGCGAGCGGTGGTCGTTCGGCGCCCAAGACGTAGTGGATCGGGGCGTTTTGGCGTATATGATCTTTCGGACCTCTAACCTGCCCGGGGGTATCAATACGCGGTTGTCCGGATGGACCGGTGTCGGCTGTGAACGGTACGCCCTCAAGGAGGTGGCTCGCAAGCGGATCATACGCTACGGGCTGCCGTACCAGATTCCGACCGGCGGAGAGGTCATGCGGGCGCTGGCCCGTGCGGACGACTACCTGGCCGACCACGGCATGTACGAATCCGCTGAGAAGGAAATCCGTTCACCGAGGGACGTTGAGTGATCCGAGGCGGTCCGTTCCGTAACGATCAGGATATCACCATGCGACAGAACGACATCGTACCGTGGTTTGGCTCGGCGGTTTCGGGACTGGCGATCGCTGCATGCCTCGCGGCGGTGAGCCCGGCGAACGCATCGTCGATTCGCGCTCAGCAGCCCGCTGCCGGCGAAGTCCAACAACTCGAAGCCGTCGTCATCGAGGTTCACGGAAGCGTGAAGCGCGCGCCCGTCGGGGTGAAAGCGTCGGAGAAAGCCGGCTGGACGCCGGTGGCCGTGAACGACCGGCTGACGTCGGGCACGCAGATCAAGGTCGGCATGGTCCGGTCGGATGTTGTGCTACGGTTTGGCGATGACACCGTCGTGCAAATCCGCAAGATGTCGCTGGCGAGCATCGACGACTTCTACCGCGACCCGGAAAAGCAAACCGTCCGATTGAGTCTGGGGTATGGCGCGGTTCGCGGGGGGTCGGTCGAGAGCGAACTCCGCAGCGACCTAGTGGTGGATTCAACCGTCGCTACGTTGGCGAAGCGTGGAACCGAAGGGCTGGGCATGGAAGTCGAGCCGTCGACGATGTACTTCGAAGCGCGGCTGACGCGGTCCGGCCTGCTGTCGCTGCTGTCCGCGCTTTCGCGCAACCCGCGCACCATTCAGCCAGGTGAGTACGCGAACGACGACAACGTCGATATGATGCCGGTCGAGCAAAAGCTTTTCGACCTCGAGGTCAAGTTCTACTCCGACGAATCGAAGTCCGAGGGTGAAGCCTCGTTCGCATCGCGCAACTCGACCGGAAACGCCGTGCTCTCGCCCGCGTCCGGTTCGGAAGCAGCCTTCGGATCCGGCCAAAACGACCCGGACTTCGTGAGCGGAATCATCGATCGCCGAGACCCCGCGCTGGTCACGCCCCCGCCCCCCGCCTTCGTGATCCGACCGGAGGGTGATTTCGGAGTCCCCAACACATTTGGAGCTCTTCTCGGCAACCTGCTGCCAAACAAGCGCCTCGACACCGCCGGCCGCACTCTCGATCGTTCGCACATCGGCAAGGGACGCGTACCCCGAAGGCGATAGTCGCCGCCCGCCCCGGCTATTTCACGTTTCACACGCCGGCAAACCTGGATTAGGATGCGTCCATGCGCAGAGCATGGTACTGGGTCCGTACACACGTCTGGGGACTGGCTGTCGGCGGCGTCGTTACCCTCGCCGCCGCCGAAGTTTTTTGGGCTGGGCAGCTCGAATGGCTGAGCATGTTCCTGCTCGACTTCAAGTTCAAGCACTGTAACCGCGTCGTCGCGGACAACCGCGTGGTGATGATCGACATCACCGACTACGCCCTCGAATACGTGCACAAGTGGCCTTGGCCTAGAAAAGAACACGCCAACCTGATCAACGCCCTCAACGAACTCGGCGCCCAGGCGATCCTGATGGACCTCGTGTTCGCCGAACCCGAACCCGGACGCATCGAGCATCCGAAACTGGATGCCGATTACGAGATCGATCACGCGGTCGAAATCATCGGGGACTCGGGCAATCTCGTGGACGTTGTGCGCGACGCCGTCTGGGATGACGAGGAATTCAGCCGGGCGCTGGACAGCAGCGGCAACGTGTTCATCGCCATGTTCGCGCGTCTCTACGGCCCGCAGTTCCATCCGGAGGCGATTCGCGGGCTGGTCAACGAGGTATTCGACGAGCATCCCGATATCGCCTTTGACGACTTTCAGCGCGAAATCCGTCGGCGCCTGGGCACCGGTTTGAGGCACGTGATGACAGCGGCCGGCCGAGCGGCGGAGCGCAGCGATCCCAGAGACCTGTTCGATCTCCTGCGAATCGAACATCGCCTCGAAACCGCGTTCGGCGAGTCCGCGGCCGAGCTCGCGGCACGTTTCGGCGTGGACGAAAAGCGCGTCAACGTTCACATCGCCACCGCCAAGCGCAACGTCGCCCGGCGGCTGGTCGCGCGGTACCGACGCGAGCATCCCGAGGCACGGTGGCCCGAGCCGCTGACAGCCATCCTCCCGGACCAATCCGTCGACGTCATCAACCCGGACCACGACGACCTGCTGCTGGCGTACCGAGCCGTGTCCAGCGAGCGCGTCGTGGTGGACCCGGCGATGACCGTTCCCGACTCGCTGGCCGGCCGATTGCGAAACACCGCCGACCTCACGCTTCCCCTCGACAAGCTGGCGCGCGCCGCCGACGTCGGGTTGGTCTCGTTCGAGACGGACGAAGCCGACGGCGTCATGCGCCGGGTCGCCCTGGCCGTCCGTTCCGGCGACCGCATGTTGAAACACCTGGGGTTCGCCCTGGCCTGTCGCGTGCTGGACATCGACGAGTCGACCATTGCGTGGGA
>JAJDDS010000457.1 GCA_029260195.1 Phycisphaerae bacterium | reverse complement strand
CGGTGCTCTTCGATGTGTGGATCGGCGCGTTGCTCATTGCGTTTCTCCGTTCGGGTCTCGTGGTTCAGTGTTGGTTACTACATGGTACGTGTCAAGCGCCAAAGCCAACAATCGGCCGCACTGTCTGTGATCATGGACATGGCTCCTCTTCCTCGTAATCCTACCTCCCGAATAAGTAAGCCTGACCCCCTTCCCGCCCTTCCCGTGCGAATAAGTAAGCCTGACCCCCTTCCCGACCCCCTTCCCGTGTCGTCACCGGCTTTCGGGACCGCCGGGCGTCTCGCCGGGTCGGGGTCTCGGCGTTGCAATTCGTGAGCCCAATCGCTCGAGCAAGGCTGCTTCGTCACCCCGCAGAGCCGCGATGACCTCGGACTCCACCAGCCGGTAGGTGGGTGGGTGACGGATGATCTCGTGGATCGTCATTCGCCGGGCGGCGATCAGATACTCGATCATCAGCCGCCACCGAAAGTTTTGCAAACCGGGCGTGAAATCGCCGGATACGCTCTTGAGCATCTTCAGCCCCGTCCGGTGATCGATGGCGCTGCCGTCGGCTACAAACTCGCAGTAGCCTTCCTTGATCCAGGCGGGCAGCCGTTGATCCGCTCGCCAGCCGACGCGATTCCGTATCAGCGCGTGCACGATTTCATGGGTGATGGTCTCGCTGAGCGTTCGGATGCGGCGGTCATCGGGGCTGATGGTTTCGCATCGGGCGACGTCGTTCACAACATCGGCGCTGGTGACGTACGTGTTGCCGTTGGGCAGATTGCATCCGAAGTGTACGTTGCGTAGCAGCAGGAACCGGCTGAGGGCGAAGCTGTTGATGATGTAGATTTCGTGGTGCTGCGTCTCGTCGTTGAGGTCAGCGGCGGCGAGCAATCGATCCACGCGGTCGAGTACGCCGGTGATTTCGGGCGGGATCTCCTCGCGCATGTGGACCGTGAAGTTCTTGTGCGTGTGCTGATAGGCGAACAGCGGCGTCGGACAGTAGACCAGCAGAATGTGCTGGACGCAGCACGTCAGCAGAAAACCCACGCCGCATTTTGCAAGTCTCATGATTCGACTGCCGCCTCTCACAACGGGGATCGCTGACGGTCCAACGTCACGCCCATCGTAGCGACTCGTCCCGCCGAGTGACCGGGAAGATCCCTCCCCGGCTGGGAATGACAAAGTTCGACGTTTCGCGATCCGAACGGTCTCCGCGCCGCGTTCCGTGGCGCTGGTCGTGCCTTCGTCACAGCCGGGCGATCCCCCATGCGATCACGCCGACCAGCGCGCCAAACCCGGTGCCGATGATGACGCCCATCATGAGGAACTGAGCCGCGGATTTCGCGTTCGAGCCCTTCATCTGGTCGGCGTACCAGGGGTTGTTTCGCCTGTAGTGGTTGATGAGCAATCCCTGCGTCGTCGCGTGAAGCACACCTGCCAGGACGCTGGCGATCAGAATTGTCAGGAAGGGTGCGGCGATGCCGGTAAGCAAGACGACAGCAACCCAGATCGCATACAACGACCACCAGAGCCGGATCTCGATCTTTTGGCGCATCCCTACGAGGGAGGATAGAAGTGCCATCCCGATTCCGGTGCTCGCGAGGGCGATGATCGTCCCCCACGGCATGGTCACGGTGTTGGCTTCGCTTGGCGTCACGCCCGAATCCTATCATCCGCCGTATATCGGGGCAAACGGGGCGTCACGCTGCCTTGAGAATACACCTCGACCCGCGGGCGCACGCGGTCAGCCCCGGATTTGCGCACCGCGCGTCGTGTTCAGGCTACCCCGCAATCCGCGCCCGACAAAAGTACAATGTCCCCCTTCTTGTTGGTAATCGTGAAGCACTTATGTCGAAAGGGCGTCCACCCGGACCGCGTTGCTGACGCGATGGGTTGGCCAACCAGCCGCGTTTGGCGGACGGTCGACGGCGAAGTCGATTCGGATACGTTCGCTACGCTGGCGGCGGAAGCGGAGGACGGGAGTAGTAGCAGTTTTGATTCTCGCCGGTGGCACTGCGGAGATGACGATTTGGTCCACGCTGACGGGAAGAGCTTCGCCTTCTCGAATCAGTGGGGTGGTGAACGATGGCGTCGAGCCATGGACGACCTTACCAGTACTTTCCCCGACTTCGGGATAGAATACGGCCCCGCCGAGTAACTGATCGCGAGCGGCACGAAAAAGGTGGCACGGGCTCGCGTCCGCCAGCCAGTTGGGCGGACGCTCCACCGGCGACCGCGAGTCGTCAAGCTACTTCACTTGTTGTACGCGTGCAACTCCATCCGATCGGTGTCCTCCCGGACTGTTCGCTCCGCTATTTGTTCGCGCGGCGTAGCTGGACTGTCAGCGGGTTTCCGCTGATCTTGACCTCGACGTGGCTGGACTCGCCGGTCAATGCGACCGTTACGGCTGACGTTGCGAGGGTCTCGCGGGCGATGTAGTCGGTGTTGGTTTGGACGGCGTTGCGGATGTCGTCGGACTCGGATTGGATGGAGAGTTCGATGCGGTCCTCGACGTTTAGGCCGGCGTCTTTACGGAGGGTTTGGACTTGGCGGACGATGTCGCGGGCGATGCCCTCGAGCTTCAACTCCTGTGTGATGCGCTTGTCCAGCAGGACGACGGTTCCCGCGTTCTCCTCGGCGGCCCAGTCTTGGCCATAGGATTTTTCGACGATGATCTCTTCGGGGGCGAGTTCGACTTTCGAGCCGTTGACGTCAACGGGGACGGGGGAACCGGCTGCGACCAGTGCGGCGATGGAATTGGCGTCAGCCGACTTGAGGGCAGCGCCGATGGCGCCGGCGTCCTTGCCGTACTTGGGGCCCATGAGTTTCATGTTGCCTCGGACGGAGATGGTACACATCGACGACACGTCAGTTTCGACGGTGACCTTCTTGACGTTCAACTCGTCAAGCATGTGGTCCTCGAAACGCTCGACGGCAGCCCGCTCGATGTCGGAGGCGGGCTGGATGCGCATCTCAGCCAGCGGCTGACGGACTTTCAGTTTGGAAGCGGTTCGGGCGGCGCGGGCCATGGAAATGACACGCAGGAACCGCTCCATCTGCTCGGACAGGGTTCGGTCGACGCGGGAGCGGTCTGCATTTGGGAACGGCGTGTGGTGGATGCTCTCTTCCGCACTGTCGATCTGCTTGGCTACGAGGTTCTGATACATGGACTCGGTGACGAAAGGGATGATCGGGGCGGACAGTCGGCACAGCGTGGTCAGCACTTCGTACAGTGTTTGATAGGCTGCGAGTTTGTCGTTGGACCAGTCGCTCTTCCAGAATCGTCGTCGCGATCGGCGGACGTACCAATTGCTGAGGTCGTTAATGAACCGCTCGGCGCGTCCGCAGAATTGGTGAACGGCGAATTCGGAATATGCGTGATGGGCGACGTCGATCAACTCCTGCAGGTCGGAGAGGATCCAGCGGTCGAGGTCGGATCGCTCGGTGAGCGGGAGGGGTTGGCGCGTGGGGTCGAATCCGTCGAGGCGGGCGTAGTTGGTGAAGAAGAGGTACGTGTTCCACAATGGGCGGATGGTCTTGGCGCGAATCTCTTCGATGTGGTTGGGTCCGAATGCGATGTTTCGCTCCGGCGGATGGTCGCAGTACATCCATCGCATCACGTCGACGCTGAATTTGTCGGCTGCGACGTTGAAATCGATGGCGTTGCCCTTGGACTTGTGCATCTCCTCGAGTTTGTCGTCGAGCACGAGGCCGTGTCCGAGGAGGGTTTTGAAGGGAGCTTCGTCAACCATCATGGTGCTGACGGCGAGCAGTGCGTAGAACCAGTTTCGGAACTGTCCCGGGAGGGCCTCGACGACGAATGCGGGGGGGAACCACTCCTTCCAATACTGGCGGTCGTCGAAGTATCCCATGGTTGAGAAGGGGACGATGCTGGCGTCCAGCCAGGGGTTGCCGACGTCCTTGATACGCGAGACGGAGTCGCTGCCGCACTTGTCGCACTGGATCTTGACGGCGTCGATCCATGGCCGGTGCGGTGAGTGGCCGTCGAAGTCGTCCCAGCCAGCGACGGCGCGTTCGCGGAGATTCTCGCGGGAGCCGATGACCTCGAAGTGGTTGCACTGGTCGCACTCCCAGATCGGGAGGGCGAGTCCCCAGTAGCGTTTTTTGCTGATCATCCAGTCGCCCATGTTCTTGAGCCAATCGAGCTCGCGATCGACGCCCCACTCGGGGATCCAGCGTGCGGTCTTTGTGACGCGCATGATGCGGTCGCGCCACTCCATGTTGATGTACCACTCGTCGACCAAGCGGTAGACGAGTTCCTCCTTGCATCGCCAGCAGTGGGGGTAGCGGTGGAGGTAGCGTTCTTTGGTGACCAACAGATCGCGGGCCTTGAGATCGGATGCGACGTCGTCAGCGACGCTCACGACGTTGCGGCCCGCCAGTTCGCCGAAGTCTGGCTTGAAGTTTCCGGACTCGTCGAGCGGGGCGATGGCGGGGATGTTGAACTCCTTGCCGAGCCGGTAGTCCTCACTGCCGCAGCCCGGGGCGATGTGGACGATTCCCGAGCCCTCGGATTCGGTGACCATGTCCCAGGCGATGACTTTGTGATGGTCGCGGGCGATGGCTGCGCTTTCGAGATGGTCGAACGGTCCGGTGTATCGCAGTCCGACGAGCTGCGCGCCGGGCAATTCGCCGAGCACCTCGAATCTGCCGGCGTTTTTGAAGATGGCTTGGATCGACATCAGGCTTGGGCCTTTGCCGGCAGCCATCTCGACGGGTTGTTTGCGAGCGGCTTCGAAGTTGCCCTTGCCGATGTAGTAGGTCCAGTCGCCGCAGCGGACCTTGACGTAAGTCATGTCCGACTTGACGGCGGCGGCGACGTTCGAGGTGAGGGTCCACGGGGTGGTGGTCCAGACGAGGAGCGCTTCCTTATCGCGGTCGGGGAGGGGGAATCGGACGAAGACCGACAGGTGTTCGGTTTCGCGGTAGCCCTCGTTCATTTCCATTTGGCTGATGCCGGTTCCGCAGCGTGGGCACCATGGCATGACGTCGGCGCCTTTGTAGAGGTGTCCGGCGTCGTGGCATTTCTTGAGGAAGGACCAGATGCCGTAGTTGTTTCCTTCGGACATTGTGTAGTAGGAGTTGTCCCAGTCCATCCAGTAGCCCAGGCGTTTGGATTGCTTGGATTGGATGGCGGCGAAGTGGTGTGCTCTGGCTTTGCATTCCTCGACGAACTTGCCGACGCCGTAGGTTTCGATGTCCTTCTTGTTGGCGAACCCGTGCTCCTTCTCGACCTCGACCTCGATCCACAGTCCTTGGCAGTCGAATCCGTTCTGGTAGCGCATATCGTGTCCAAGGGCGGCGTGGTATCGTTGGAAGACGTCCTTGTAGGTTCGGCCC
>JAJDDS010000456.1 GCA_029260195.1 Phycisphaerae bacterium | reverse complement strand
CACGCCACCGGTCCCGCACGCCTCCGTCTCGCCCGCGACGGCGACAGCGTATCAGCCACCCTCACCAACAGCAGCGACATCCCCATCCGCGTCAACCTGAACATCACCGGGAACCGTCCCGCGCCCCACGCCCGTGTTCACTGGTTCATCGAGGCGCCGGATCGGCGGCGTGAGATCCAACAGACCGGCGCCATCGCGACGCCGGATCGCCCCTTCGACATGGCAAGCATCAAGGAGCTGCAACCGGCCGAATCCGTCGAACTGCTCCGTGTCCCCTTCACCGACTTGACCAACGCGGGATCAAGTGGGCACGCCGTGTCGTTGTCCTACACCAACGTCGCCTGCCGTGCGTGGCAACGCGACCGCCCAGGCGCCGTACCCGGTCAGGCCACGCCCCCCCTGCCGGAGCGTATGCTCGTCACCGCGCTGACCAGCGACCCGCTGCGACTCGATACGTCCAGATAAGCGATCGCCCGACCCGGTTCTCTCAAATGAAACGTCGGTTTACTCGGCACCTCAATTCACAATGGACCACGCTCGGTGGTTAGCCTATAAACGAACGGATGCAGTTCGCACACCAAGTGACACACCCTGATGAGCCGGTCATCATCGCCCGCAGCGCACAAATGCGGCGCGTGCTCGATCTCGCTGCGCGCGCCGCGCAATCCGAAGCCACCGTCCTCATACAGGGAGAAACCGGCACGGGGAAGGAACTCGTCGCACGCACCATCCATTGCAAGAGCAAACGCCGGACCGGTCCGTTCGTCGCGGTCAATTGCGGCGCCTACTCCGATAGCCTCCTGGCGTCGGAGCTTTTCGGACACCAACGCGGAGCCTTCACCGGCGCCATCGCGGATCGCGTCGGTGTCTTCGAAGCCGCCGCCGGGGGAACGGTGTTCCTCGACGAAATCGGCGCGACGAGCCCCGCCATGCAGGTCAAACTGTTGCGCGTCCTACAGGAACGACGCGTCACCCGCGTCGGCTCGTCACTGGAGCGCGCGGTGGACACCCGCGTCGTAGCCGCCACCAACGCCGATCTGGCTGAACTCGTCCGCGACAAGACCTTTCGCGAAGACCTCTACTACCGGGTCAAGGTGGTCTCCTCGCGCATCCCGCCGCTGCGCGAACGCCCCGACGACATCAAACCGCTGATCGACCACTACCTCGAACACTTCGCAAACGCCAACGCCAAAACCGACATCCACTTGTCGCCTGAGGCTGAACGCGTGCTGATCAATCACCGGTGGCCGGGAAACGTCCGGCAGCTTTGCGGCGAGATCGAACAAATCGTCGCCATGGCGCCCAGCGGGACCATCATCAAACCCAGGGAGCTTTCCGAGGATCTCGACGAGCGCCCCCCAGGCGGCGATCCGGGCGCGGCGGAGACACCACTCCCCAATGCATCGTCGTCCGCGGTGACCTCGACCAACGACACTGAAGCGACTTATCAGCAACTCCTCGACGAGTGGACCAGGGACGTGGTTGCTCGCCGACTGGATCACTTCGCCGGTAACATCACCAAGACCGCGCAATCGCTCGCGATTTCTCGTTCGACGCTTTACGCGCTCCTTCGGAAGTACGGCATGCGTGGCCAGGAAGATTAGCCCCGCTCGCCGCGCAGGTGGGACACTTCGATGGCGATTCGCGTCCCCGCGGACATGTGGGAGTTGTTGCGCGCACATCTCCGGCGCCGGGACTTAACCTCGTACGATCAAAGGTGTTACGGGTATGGCGCCGGCCTTACGCGGTTTCAAATGAGAGGAAACTCCTGCAGGCGAAGCCGCCGTGTGGTAGACTACCCGTGGTCAACCAACGCGCGGTTCGTCACATGTCACGCGCGCGGGCCTGAGCAGACCTGTTAGCGTCCGAGCGAGGCGCGTTGTGACGATGGGAAGAGCGGGGTTTCGACACTTGCGAATCCGCCGTGCATGCGAGCCATTAATGGAGGACATGGGTGATGCGATCAAGACTACGAGTTGTCTGGGTGGCTGCGATGGTGGCGGTAGCCGGTGTCGCCGAGTGCGTGGGGGTGGAGCCGGTGACACGCGGGGATCATCGATCGTTCGGGATCGCGCAGGATTTCACGCCCGGGGGCGAGAGCGCCTCGGCGGCGGGGGACGCGGCCTTGCTGGTCGGTGACACGGATACGTCGTGTCAAGAGAATCCCGACGACGGGGCGAACGGTGGGACGATCTGCGTTTTCTCCGATCTGACGGGCGTCGGATTGGGAAAAGAGCCGACCGTAGCGTCCGTCGTGGTGGCTGAGCGATTCCACGTCGAGTCCAACGGCCAGCTAACCGGTGTCACTTGGTGGGGCTTCATGGTGGAACGCGCCGGCGAGAACTCGGTGAACGACTGCACGTTGGACATCGCCCCCTCCTCGGAGGACAACTGGTTCATCCGATACTACGTGGACGACGGTTTCGGACTCCCGGACACCGACAACATCGTGGCGGTGTTCAATGATCCTGCGGGGATCACGCGCATCGACACGGGCGTGGACCCGTTCGGGCTGGTCTCGGAGATGGAGATGCACTTCGATTTTCCCGAGCCGATCGACGTGGAATGTGGAACGCTTTATCACGTGGAAATCTACAGCAACTACACGTTTAACGATTGCTATTTCTGCTGGCAATCCGCTCCGCCGGGCGATTTTCAATCCCTGCAAGCGGATTTTGACCCCTCCGTCGATGATTTCCCGCTGTACAATCTGGACGACGGCTTGAGCGATTTCGATGTCGCGCAATGCCACGATTTCACATCTTCAGGCGCGGAGTCCAACCTACCGACGGCGACGCTCCAGCGCGTCGCCGTGCCCGATGTCGAGACGGGCTGCTGTACATTCCGCTACGTCGTGCGCAACAACAACTGTATTGGCACGGGAGGCGAAATCGATGAATTCTACGTCGCGTTCGCCAAGGGCGATGCGCCAGACGGGTGCGAGACGATTGCGGACATCGCGGCGCCGTTCGGTTGGCAGATGGAAATGTGCGAACCGTGGTCCGAAGATGGCCGGGCGATCTTCCGGTTCACCGGCGCCGTCCTAGGCGAACAAGCCAGCACGTTTGGGCAAATCAAGACACAGGTGAACGGCATTTCCGAGGTGTTCCTCGACGCCAACAACGCGGTACCGCCGCACAGCATTCGTGCATGGGCGAGCTCGGACGCCGTGGCGGGGCAGGCGTGCGGAACCGGATCGTTCGGCCCACTGCTGTCCGAAACGGGCGAATGGGGCCTTGGACGTAACGGCGAATGTGACCTCGAGCCGATCCCCGCCATGGACCCAACGGGCAAATTGGCGCTGATGCTGGCGCTTTCGGTCGGCGGGATGCTCTTGGTGATTCGGTCACGGAGCGCCGCGGCTGCCTAGCGTTTCCGCACGTTTGTTCAATCGTAATCGAATGCTCGCGTTCGTCATCGAGGGACGGACGCGGGCAGTTTTTCATGTCACATTTCATCTGCGCCCATCGCCAGGACAGTTGCGCGCGCATTTCGTGCGGTCGCGCGCTCGATCGCTGAACAGTCTCCCCCCCAACAACTCGTTACAACACCACAGTCTCTCAATTGAAGCGGGCGAGATGCGCTGATTGCCTACCAGCGGACGTGCGCGGGCGGTTGTCGTTTCTTGTTCGGACCCGGACGACAGTGCGTGTCGATTGCCGGAACGACGCGTGCCATGGTGAGTCTCGTTGACGCGCGGACGCCTCACGACGCATGACACCCTTCCGAATCGCACCGCGCATCGATTGGCGAACGGCTTTCATTCGTGAGTTTAGAATGAAGAGGATAACGGCACGACGAATACGCTCCTGGCTCGGCGCGGCAACGATGGCCGCGGTGTGTGTTTCGGCGCTCGTTTGGCACGACGTCGGTGGCGACGTGCCCACGACGGTGGACATCCCCACGCTGACCGGCTGGGGGAAGATCTTCTCGGCATTGCTGCTGACGGCGATGGGTGTGGCGTATCTCGTGTGGCGGCGGCCTGTGATGCAAGCACAGGCGATCCTGGAGACATCGCCGCTCGGCGCCGGTCACCGAATGCAACCTCTGATGGACTGGAGACTCTACCTCAATGTGCTGCTCGGGGTCGAGGCGGTCGCATTGGTGTCCGTACTGGCGTCGGCGCGGGTGGGACACCCCCTCTCGGTGCTGGATCGATGCGGTGTATTGGGGTCGGGCGCGATCGTCGCGCTGGTCGCTCATCTGTTGCTGATCGCTCGCGGAGACGGCGGACATCGGTATTGGCGGAAACGTAGGACGGTGGATCGATCCGAGCGATTGGATCTGCAAAACGAATGGAACAGGAGGAAGGATCAATGCGATTGAAAGTCAATCATCGGTTTTCAGGTTTTCTCGCCGCGTTCGTGATCGCGGCGGGCTGGCATGTGTTCGGCGCGCAGGCCGCCCAGGTGACTCTGGACAACGGTGTCGCGAATGACGGACACTTCACCGTGACGACGGACG
>JAJDDS010000455.1 GCA_029260195.1 Phycisphaerae bacterium | reverse complement strand
TGCAGTAGCTGATGGCGAGCGTTCGGACGTTGTTGATGCCGAGGAGATTGATCGCTTGGAGGACTTTGGTGACCCGATGTCGCGTGGCAAACCAGGAGGAGTTTGCGAGCGAGAGGAGTTTCGAACTGAGCGCGGCGTCTGACGAGATGATCTTGTCGTAGTCAACCGGTCCCGCGTCGGGGTCCCTGCCGATTTCGATGAACTTGATGGCGACGGCGGCGGAGCCGGGCAGGTACGACAACTGCTCGACCTGGCGGCGAATAGCGGCTTCGAATTGCGCGGCGCCTTGCGCCGCCCCGCCGCCGTGTTGCCCGGCGCCGGGGTTGTTATCGGTCCTGCCACCGACATTGCGCCTGATTGTGGTCACGGCTCAGCGACTCCTTGCGTCTCGTCAGGTCGTTGTTGGCGCGGGGCTCACCTTGGCTCCACGGGATGGATCATACGCGAGGCGCGGCCTCTCCGAAGCAGTTGGTGGGGTGCGGGGATGCCGCAGACTCCCGTCCCGGTCGAATCCGTCCGAACATGTATTTCGGCATACGGGGGCGAGGTCTCCAGGATTGCGCCACTGGAGTCATCTGAACTGGCAGCCGATAGTCGCTAATGTGGATAGGTGGGGCACTCGTCTTTCAGACCATCCCCAGCGACGTAAGAGGTAAGACCAAGCATGACGCCGGTTGCGGGCGAGATGACGCAGGAACGGGTCGCGCGCGCGGACTCGAGTTTCTTCAGCGCGCAGATTCTGTTCGTCACCGACCGGAGTGAGTTGGTCACCCGGTATCGGGAGATTCTCGACGCCGAAAACGTCGACGTTTCGCATGTGAGTTCACTGGCGGATGCGCTGTATCAGCTTCGGGCGCAGTCCAGCGTCGACATGGTGGTCGCGGACGAGGGGGCGACGAACCTCAACGCATTGGAGCTCAGCCGACAGATCAAACGGAACGAGGCGACTCGCTTTCTTCCCGTGATGATCCTGCTGTCGACGGGCGACGATGCCCATCGTGTCGAGGTGCTTCAGGGTGGGGCCGACGACTTTCTGGTAGAGCCATCTCTTTCGGGCGAATTCGTGCAGCGTTGTCATCACCTGATTCGCAACAAACGCGCCACCGACGCGCTCGAGGACAGTGAAGACGTCATCTTCACGATGGCTCGAATCGTTGAGGGGCGCGACAAGTACACGCAGGGGCATGTCGAGCGTGTGGCAGCCTATTCGGCCGAGATTGGTACGCGGATGGCGCTGCGCGATGCGGATATTTCCGCGCTTCAAAAGGGCGGCGTAGTCCACGACCTGGGGAAAGTCGCGGTTCCGGACGCGATATTGAACAAGCCCGGACCACTCATTGACCGCGAGTGGGCGGTCATGCGGACCCATCCGGTGGTCGGGTACGATGTGCTTGTGCGGCTTCGGACGTTTCACGATGTCTTGGGAATCGTGCGAAGCCACCACGAGCGTCCCAACGGAAAGGGCTACCCGGACGGGCTCGGGGGCGACGACTTGCCACTTCTCCCCCGCATCGCAGCCGTGGCGGATTGTTTCGACGCGGTGACGACGGCGCGTCCCTACCACAGCCCGCGAAGTGCGCAGGAGGCGATTCGTATCATCGTGGAGGGATCAGTCGTTGGCGACTTCGACGAAGAGGTTGCCGCCGTGCTGGCTGACATGGTCGGCGAGTCGTACCTGGGTTGATTGAAGACCGACGTCGGCGCGGCTCACGCAGTTGCGGATGAGGGCGCTGACATCGGCGCCCATCCCAATGACGCGTCTCGACACGCCGGGATCACGAGTGCAGGACCTCGCGCAGATGGCGTTTTTTCAGAGCCGCGCCCGGAAACGGTAACGATCAGCGCTCCCAAGCCGCTCCCGGACGGTCACGGCTCTGATCGGATGATCGTCGCTAATTCCGAGGCCCTGCACTAGAGTGAGCGGAGCCGGGCTCGGAATCTACCGCGGTGACCTTGACAACGCCGCGAAAGTCGCCCGCGACGCAGCCAAGTGCGCGCCGATACCGGCAACGCGCGATCGCCGCCCAGATCGAAGGTCGCGCAAAACTCTACCGACAAGGCAAACTCCTCCACCACGTCGGGCAGGTACGCTGGGGCGCCGTTCGTGCGGCGCCCAGTCGATACGGCTCCGTCTTCCACCATGGGCACGCGGATTGACTCACATCGGCCCCGCGCGCGCGCCGATGTCAAGATGGCGCCGCAAGTTCGGGCTGCGAGCTGGCACGTCCAGCCCAGCCCGGGCGCCGCGAAACGGAATCTCGCGGATCGAGAATCGTCCATGACCTCAAAACCCACGCCCGAAGAATTGAAACGCAAGCTCGCCGCGCTGCACTCCCGCGACGTGACCACCCTTGGACACGAAGCCAAAGCCAGCCACCAACGCCACCTCGAACGCATGGAAGATGCCTATCAGAACGCCTTCGCCGCTTCGGAATCCACTTCGCCGACCCCGGATGGCGCCGTCATTGAGCCCGAGGACACAACCTCGAAAACGGATGCGGAGTCCCACCGTTAGCCAGGCGGTCCCCAATCTCGCACGACGCCGAGTCGTGCCACGATCACAGCCCTCGTGTTCGACCTAACTGGATGGTCGCAAGTCACCTGCGCGCGGCTTTACACCCGGACAAGACTCACCGGCGGGCGTCCACTCCCAGCATCCCGTTTCCGATTCGAGCTCATTGTTAATACGCACTTGACTGAGCGGCTTGGCCTCAGTTAAGCTGACGCACTAAGAATGAGCGTAGTGCTGGCGAGCCGCCTTCCTGTGTTCTCATTATTCCGCACGTCGTCCTCGTGCCCCCCGCCGTCTCCCGGCGCTCAGCGGTTACATCAACCTGGAGGGTCTCAAAATGTCCAAGATGTCACGCGTGCCGGTCGTTTTCGGATGTTGGCGGGTGCTCATCTGCACACGACGAGAAGTAAGCGTCGGGATGCGGCGTTGGATGGGGAATGCTTGTCGCCTCTCGGGCGCGGTCTTTGTGGTCGTAGGGACCCTGGCCATGTCGCCGCGCGCGGACGCCCAGAGC
>JAJDDS010000454.1 GCA_029260195.1 Phycisphaerae bacterium | reverse complement strand
CAGGCCCATTGGACCTTGGGGGCCTGGGGGAGTCGATTCCGGTCCGCTTGCGCGCGAAGTCGCCGGCTATCCGAAGCGAAGACAATCGCTTCCCCACCTCTTGTGAGTGGCGTCGTTTACGCTTGACGTTCACTCTGTGCGACGCCACCCACAAGGGGTGGCGCTACATCGTCCTCTGTGTTCGCACACGCGCCCTGTGCGGCTCACGTGATGACTTTGGCGATTCGCTCGACGGCCCAGTCGATCTCTTCGCGGGTGATGCACAGCGGCGGGGCGAGACGCATGGTCTGGGCGTGGGTGTCCTTGCAGAGCATGCCCAAGTCCATCAGCCGCGAGCAGTAATCGCGGGCCACGCCGGCGGCGGGATGGAACTCGATGCCGACCCACAATCCGCGGCCTCGAATCTCCTTCACCTTGTCCGACTTGATCGAGTTCAGCTTGCCAAACAGGTATTCGCCGTTGCTCTTTGCGTTGTCCTGATACTTGCCGGTCTTGAGAATCTCGACGACCTTGCGGGCGACGGCTGCGGATAGCGGATTCCCGCCGAACGTGCTGCCGTGATCGCCGGGCGTGAAGACGCTCATAATGTCACGCGATGACACTACGGCTGACACCGGCATGATCCCGCCGCCGAGGGCTTTGCCGAGGATGTAGATGTCCGGCTTCACGCCGTCGTGCTCGCAGGCGAACGTGTGCCCGGTCCGCCCAAGCCCCGACTGAATCTCATCGGCGATGAATAGAATGTTACGTTCGGTGCAGACGCGGCGTACGTCGCGGAGATAGCCATCGGGTGGTACGATGATGCCGGCTTCGCCTTGAATCGGCTCGACCAGAAACGCCACCGTGTTGTCGTCGATCGCGTCTTCCAGCGCCTTGATGTTTCCATATTCGACGATCTCGAACCCGGGCGTGAACGGTCCGAACCCATCGCGACACTGCTCGTCGGTGCTGAAACTCACGATGGTCGTCGTTCGTCCGTGAAAGTTCTCAGTGCAGCAGATGATCTTGGCTTGATCCTTGGCCACGCCCTTCTTGGTGTACCCCCACTTGCGCGCCGTCTTGATGGCCGTCTCGACGCCCTCCGCACCGGTGTTCATCGGCAAGACCGCTTCCATCCCGCACAGGTCAGCCAGCTCCTTGCACAGCGGCCCGAGTTGGTCGTTATGAAACGCCCGCGACGTCAACGTGACGTCGTCGAGCTGCGCCTTGGCAGCCGCGATCAGCGCCGGATGACAATGACCGAAGTTCACGGCTGAATAGGCGGCCAGCATGTCCATGTATTTCTTGCCGTCGGCGTCCTCGACCCATACACCGTCCGCCTTGGCCACGACGACCGGGAGCGGATGATAGTTGTGGGCTGCGAAGCGTTCGACGAGCTCGATGTGCTGGGCTCCGGTCATCCCGGACGATTCGACGGTGGCTTGGGCGTTCATGCTGACTTCCTCCTGATCCAGTGACGGATAACCGGTGTTCGCACCCCGAAAGGCCGACCGAACCACCGCGCGTTCGCGGCGCCCCCGGTCGCGGGGCTGCGGCAATATACCCACACAAGATCGGGCGAATCAAGGGCAGTGCTTGACCAAAGACATGAGAGGCGCGAACCGCGACGTCCTATTTCTTCGCACTCGGTTTTCGGGTGACGCGAACCCGGCGGGCGTAGCGACGAATCCTTCCGGCCTGATCGAGCACTGCCGAGAGCGACGATCCGCCGGGCAGGCCACGATTTCCAATCCTCAACGCCGCATCGACGTTGATCCACTTCTCGCCCGGTGCTTGACCGATCGGTCCCGAGCGATTGGTCGGCCATTCTCCGGTGCGCCGGTAGTGGGCATCCGCCCATCGGAGGATCTTCGTGGCGGTCAGGCGAGGCTGGTTCTTGGGGCTTCGGGCGCCACGACGTTTGACCAGCAGACGGGCCAACGTCGTGCCTCCGCGGAGCCCACGACCTCCCTTGTGCAGTGCCTGGGAGACTCGTCCCCAGAATTCGCCGGACGCCTCCACGACGGTTCCGCTGTTGACGTTGGGCCATCTCCCGGTTCGCTCATAGTGTGCGTCGGCCCATTCGAGAATCTGCCTGATCGTCAGCCGTGGCAGGCGGGCGGAATTTGGAACGCCTCGCCGTTCCGCGAGCAGTCCAGCCAGTGAATGGCCGCCGGGGAGGCTGCGGATTCCGTCGCGCATCGCGCCGTCGATTGCCCGCCAGGTCTCTCCCGGATGCCCTTCGACGGACCCGGAGCTTACGCCCGGCCACCGCCCGATTCGGCGGTGGTGGGCGTCCGCCCAACGCAGAATCCCGACGTCGGTCAGGGCGGGCAGCCCGCGCTGGTTTCGGAACCCGCGGCGTTTGGCCAGCAGGCGGGCGAGCGAGGATCCCGGCGCCAGACCGCGTCGCCCCGCGCGCAGCGCCGCGTCGACGTTGAACCACTTTTCGGCATTCGTGCCGATGATCGCTCCCGACGTGCGCGTCGGCCATTCGCCGGTCCGCCGCCGGTGATCGTCCACCCAGGCCAAAATCAGCTTGCTCGTCAACCGCGGGAGGCGGGCGGGGTTGCGGTATCCCCGGTGCTTCGCCAGAAACTCCGCCAACGAGCATCCGCCCGGCAGTCCGCGCCGCCCCTTGGCCAGCGCCTGTCCGACCGCGTTCCAGTTTTCGCCCGGCGCTCCCGGGATCGCGCCGTCCACCTCAGTAGGCCAGGTCCCGTTGCGAGCGAAATGACCGTCCGCCCACGCGAGGATGGTCCTCTGATTCAGCTTGCGCTGCGGACGATGTTCGTCCAGCAAACGCGCCAGCGACCCCTTTCCCGGCAACCCCCGGAGACCGTCATTCAGGGCCGATTCGATTGCGTGCCAGGTCTCATGCGGCTGCCCGCGGACCGGTCCGTGTCTACCGTTCGGCCAGCGACCGGTCCGCGCTCGATGCTCGTCAGCCCACCGGAGGATCTTCTCGTGCGTCAGCGGTTCTTGGTCCGCCACGTTGTACCGGCCGCGACGTTCTTTCAGAAACCTTGCCAGCGACGAACCCCCAGGCAGTCCGCGTCCTCCATAAGTCAATGCCGCCGAGACGGCCAGCCACGTGTTCTCCGGAGATTCGACGATCCGGCCGGATTTGTCCCACGGCCAGTCACCGGTTCGCTTGTAGTGGGCGTCCGCCCAGCAAAGGACTTGCTTGTAGGTCAGACGGGGCCTAAGCCGGCGATCATCGGGGCGCCATTTCGGCTTCTTCGCCATCGGAATCAGGCCCACACCGATTTGCGTCGTTCATTCCTGCTGATGCGACGTTTCTCGTCGAGTAGCTGCGCGATCGAAGAACCGCCGGGCAGGCCTCGGCGTCCCACGCGCAGTGCTTTGTCGAGGTTGGACCACCTCTCGTCCGGCGCGTCTACGAGGGCGCCGCTCTGACACGTCGGCCATTTGCCCTCCCGGGCGCGGTGCGCGTCGGCCCAGGCGAGAATCCCGCGAACGGTTAGACGCGGTCTGCGGGCGGAGTTCGGGTGGCCTCGCCGCTTCTCGAGCTGACGCGGCAACGACGACCGGCCATCGAGCCCGCGAATACCGTTGACT
>JAJDDS010000453.1 GCA_029260195.1 Phycisphaerae bacterium | reverse complement strand
CCGCATACTCCTTGGCGTAGTCGATTTCATCCTCGGGGCCGTACTCGGTGTGGAATCCGGCGTTTCGCTCGTTCGCGAACGGGCTGACGATCATCCAGCGATCGATCAGCCCCAGTCCCGCAAATACGCGATCAGCCTCATCGATCTTGCTCTGGGACAAGAGAAACTCGCCCCAACTCCTACGCGCGATCGTTCGCAACACCGCGCTGCCGGCTTCTCGCGACAGGCGTTCAATCCGGTCCATAACCCGGTCCACGTCATCCTGCGACGTCGCGAGACTGACCACGGCAGCGGCGTACAACTGCGCCTCCGGACGATCGTCGTCGAGCAACGTTAGCCAGTGGTCTAGCGCGCGGCTGTTGCGCGCTCTCAGGAAACTCAGGCGGCCCGCCAATTCGTGCGCTTTGAAATGTCCCGGGTCGATCGCACACGCCCGCTCGGCTGCATCGAGGGCACCATCGGTGTCCTGTCCGTAACGATACAGCAACCATGCTGACTCAGCCCATGCGTCGGCGTCCGTCGGATCGCGATCAAGTAGACCGCGCAGATCCTCAATCCGCTTCAACGCCTCCGGGGCGGGCAAGCTCAATCGCCCCATGTCGCCGCAAGCGACACCCGCGAACACGCACACAACGATCGGAATCACCCGATGGACCGGCAAGAAGTTACGCATGGAAATCCTCGTTCATTTACGGAAACACCGCGCCGTCAGCGACTGAGGCCGCCGAACGACCCGTCGTCAGATTCTACTCACGTGGCAGGGATAGGTTCGTGTGTATTTCTCGATCCGGCTTGCGTATTGGCGCATCGCCTCGCCGATCCGCTCCTCGGTCACATCCTCCTTAGCGGGATCGACCAAAGGCCCCTGCAGATCGATGACATAGTGGAAGTTCTTACGTGAGACGATGAAGGCCTGGAGGGTCGGCGCCCCGCAGCGCGTCGCCACCTGGATTGGCCCCAGCAGCAAGCGCCGTGTCCGGCCGAACATGGTCAGCTCGATGGTCTTCCTCTTGTGCTCGTCTCGGACGGCGACTGGATCCATGAGGCTGATCAGTGCCCGGTTCTCCCCGAACCAGCGAAACAACTCGCGCGGGAACGCGTCGTTGTGGAAATACCGCACGTACGACCCCGACTTCTCCGCCTGCTTGACCTGGATGTAGCGCCGCAGCGCTCCCTCCCTTGGATCGCGCACGCCCCCGACCGTGTACCCGTGGGATTGAAGGCAAGCGACGGCGATGTGCTGCGATCCGAAATGCGACATCGCCACATAAACGCCCTTCCCAGCCGCCAGCGCGTCGTCCATAAGGTGCACGTTGTTGATCGTCAACCGCGCCCGAATCTCCTCGAACCGAAGACGATCAAAAACAAGGTACAAGAGCTTGTCGTTGCGGACCCGAATGAAATGTTGCAGACACGCCCGCCGCACCGCTTGCGGCGACATCTCCTCACCGAACAAGTCCGCCATTACCTGAGCGAAACGCCGGCGGCGCTTGTAATTCGTAAGCCACTCCAGCGTTGCGAACGCTCGTCCGCAGTGGTACAGTCCGGTGAGCGTCAGAATTCGCGCGAGTCCATACACGACGAACCGCGTCGCTTCGAACGAAAACCGCTCCCAGCTTGACACCTCGGATGCCGTCCGTCGTTCCGTCCCGTCCAACAACGCCGTCCCATCCATGATGCGCCACCAATCGAAGAGACGATCGAGCCGCGAACGTCAGTTCGCGCGAACTGAAGTTCGCGGCTCGACCATCGCGTCCCGTCGCCATTCGCCGTTCCGTCCCGGCTATTCTCCACCTAAACCCTGACAAATTCCACCGCCGATCCGTCCGTTTCCAGCCCGCACCGCTGAAACAACGCGCACGCCCCGGAATGCGCAACGCCAACGCGAACACACGTCACGCGCATCATGAGGCGTTTGGCCAGCTTCAAAGCGTGACTCATCAGCGTCGTCCCCACGCCCCGCCGCCGGTGGTCTGACGCGACGAACAGATCCGTCACGACGCCGATATCGCCGACCTCAAAAAACGAGCACCATCCAACCGCCTCGCCCTCGCACACCGCGACGAACCCCTCGATCCGTGCCTCGTCCAGCCGCTCCCGCTCCGCGTCCACACGCGCGTCCACCAACTCCGCGCCGGCATCCGCATGACGTTGTCGCAGGATCGCGCTCAGCGCTTTGGGCATCGCCCGCGCCGGGAGCACCCTCACTCCCTCACGCGACGGCACGTCCACCCACTCACGCACCGTCATCAACGAGTAATCGTCCCGGTCGAACCCCCGGTCCGCCAGGAACGGCGCCAGCGCGTCGACTGGCTGATCCACCGCCGGCGACCAACGCAGGCACCGCGCCCCCCGCTCCGCGAAATACGCTTCCACCGACTCGAACGCCATCGGCAATTCCTCCGCGCGCCCGACCATCACCTCACGCAACTGATTGCCTGATGCTATGCGCGGAAAACGAGTCGATGTGAACGCCACCCCCCAGTCCAATCCGCACGACTCACCCAGCAGCAAGCCGTACGCCTGCATCGCCCGCTGAATCGCCGTTTCGGTGGGTGTGGCCATCCTTGGTCCTCGACGAGCGCTACCGACGTCGTTCTACTGCTTGGGGCAGCGTTGGTGGTGATCGGTGATTGACTGGTACTGGTGCGCGGCCGCGAGGAGCCGGTCTTCCTCGAACCAAGGTGCCGACAACTGCATCCCGATCGGGAGACCATCGCCGTCTAATCCGCAGGGGACACTGATCGCCGGAACACCCGCTAGGTTGGCAGACGTCGTGTAGATGTCCGCCAGGTACATCGCCAGGGGATCGGCGGACTTCTGGCCGATGGGAAACGCGGTCGTCGGCGTCACCGGCGAGGCGATGAGGTCGACCTTCTCAAACGCAGCCTCGAAATCGCCCCTGATCAGCGTGCGCACCCGCAGCGCCTTGTCGTAGTACGCATCGTAGTAACCACTTGAAAGTACGAACGTCCCCAGCATGATCCGACGCTTCACCTCCGCGCCGAACCCCTCCCGTCGGGACGCCGAATACAGATCGAAAATGTCCTTCGGATCCGCCGTTCGGTGGCCATAGTGGACCCCGTCGAAGCGCGCGAGGTTGCTCGATGCCTCCGCCGTCGCCACCACGTAGTAGCAGGCGATCGCGTATTTCAGGTGCGGCAATCGAACGTTGATCAATTCCGCGCCGCGCTCTCGCAACGCGTCCAACCCCGCCTCAACCGCCGTCCGGACCGCGTCGTCGAGTCCCGCGCCGAAATAGTCGCTTGCCACACCGATCCGCAGACCCTCGATCGGGCGGTCCAGCTCCGCCACGTAGTTCGGTACGGGCCGATCCACGCTGGTCGCGTCTCGAACGTCGTGCCCGGCAATGACTGACAGCAGCAGCGCCGCGTCGCGTACGTCACGCGTCACCGGCCCGATCTGGTCCAGGCTGCTTCCAAACGCCACCAGTCCATACCGTGAAACACGGCCGTACGTCGGCTTGAGACCGACGACGCCAGTGAACGCAGCCGGCTGGCGAATCGATCCACCGGTATCGCTCCCCAGAGCGCACGGCACGATTCGCGCTGCGACAGCCGCCGCCGACCCCCCGGATGACCCGCCCGCGACCCGGCTCATATCCCACGGATTCCGCGCGGGGAAATACGCGCTGCTCTCCGTGCTGCTCCCCATCGCGAACTCGTCGAGGTTGGTCTTCGCGACGATGACCGCGCCGGCTGACACTAGGCGTTCAGCCACATCGGCGGCGAACGGCGACACATAGCCCTTCAGTGTTCCGGAAGCGCAGGTCGTGGGGCTATCAATCGTGCAGATGTTGTCTTTGACGGCGACCGGCACACCGGCGATCGGGCCGATGTCCTCACCTTCCGCCAACCGCCGGTCGATGTCGCCAGCCGCCCGCAACGCACCATCGCGGTCAACGTGAAGAATCGCGCCGATTTTTCCGTCGCTTCGATCGATGGCGTCGACGCATTCCGTCACGGCGTCGCGGGCTGATACACGCCCGGCTCGAACCGCGTCAGCCGTTTCGGTTGCCGTCAACATGCGTGATCCACCAAGTTCGTTAGCCGCATCGTGACCGCTCAGGCGCCGCCATCGGGGTCGAGGACCTTGGGGACCTCGAAAAACGCCCCCGCACGCCGCGGCGCGTTCCGCAACGACGCTTCCGAGCCGAACGAATCGCGTTCGACATCCTCGCGAAAAACGTCCCGGACGGCTGCCGCGTGCGTCGTTGGCGGCACCGACGTCGTATCCAGCGCACTCAACTGATCGATGTACCCCACGATCGCGGACAA
>JAJDDS010000452.1 GCA_029260195.1 Phycisphaerae bacterium | reverse complement strand
TAGCCCCATCACGTAGAGGCGCCGTCTGGCACCTTGAAGTTCAATCTCGCGAACCTGTTGCGTTCGTTCCGCTTCAAGTAGATCACGGCGAGTCTTGAATTCGATGCTGTCACACGTTGCGGCATAAAGCGCATCTGCCTTCTTGTACTCAGCCTCTGCGGCCTGATAGTCTCGCTCGCTCGCGATCTTCTTCTCGAAAAGCGGTTTTTCCCTCAAGTAAGCAGCCTTGGAGAACACAAATTCGACGTAAGCTGAAACGAGAATGCTGCGATTCTCACCCATGGGTCCCTCCTTCGTCTCGCGAAGGGTTTCCAACGAAGGCGACGAATCGAGAACCTCCAAGAGCCGAATGGTGTTGTGATGGACTTCACGCGCGCGAGTGAGATCAATGGTGCTGCCACTGAGCGCCGCCGACTTGGAAAGATAGTCGACCTTCGCCTCGCCCAACTCAGCACTTTCAAGCCACGCCATCACCTCGCCGGTATGCACGTTGTCTCCAACGGTTGCAAGCACCTCGCGGACGACGCCCGGCGCACGCGGGAAGATGTGCGCGACTCGGTCTGCGTTGAGGACGAGTTCTCCGGGAAGACGTATCTGAGTCACCAACTGCCCTGATCCTGCGGTCGCCACTTTGATGCCAAACCTGTTTCTGTCTTCAGGGCTGAGCCGAACGGCCGACTCCTCACCATGGTCGTCGTGTCCTTCATGATCAGCATGATCATCATCGTCGCCGTGTCCTTCATGATCAGCATGAGCGTCATCGTCGCCGTCGTTGTGTTCGCCCTCATGCCCGTGCTCGTCGTGATCGTCGTCATCGCCTTCGTGATGCCCGGGCTCCTCATGTTTGTCCTCATGGGAATCGGCTGTTCCATGCCCCTCTTCGGTGTGGTCGTGGGCGTGCTCGGGCTTGGCGCCGGCCGGTGTCTGTTGGGCGCGCGCACGAGATAGGGCGGCCACTCCGCCGCCAAGGATGACGACTGCGGCGATTATTGTCAGAATGCTTGCTTTCTTGTTTATCACGTCAGTTCTCCACTGTTCATTTTGTCGCTCGCGACATGATCCATCTCGTCAGAGGCGCTCAAAGGAGTAACGCCGCTGCCGCGTTGCGCAACAGATCCGTCAGAAATAGTTCAACGTTTGCAGGGTCGCCATGTGTACAGCCGCCCAAGAGCAGCATGCATGCAGTGGCCAGGGGGATACCTACTTGGCAAATACGGTGTCGTCCGTTCGTCATGGTCCACCGTCCTCTTCGACGGGCTGATTGGGTTCCGTGGGCTTGTTCACCTCTGACAGGAACCTGTCAAACGGCAGCCCAATTGTTCGTTCGAGTACGGGTATCATCGTGGCTGCGGATTGTGACGCCTCGACATAACCCAGTCGGGCCTCCAAGAAGAACCGCTGCGCCTCAAGCACGGACAGAAACGACGCGCGACCCGCGCGATAAGCTTCGCGTGATAGGTCGAGGTTGTCCTGCGCCAACGGAATCGACTGGTCACGGTACATTCGCATCAAGCGCCACGATGTGATTGCGCGATCGACGGCGCTCCGCACTTCCTGAGTGACGGCACGATCGAGGGCGTCCAGCGTCTTACGCGCTTGCTGAAGGGCATACTGCGCTTTGGCGATCTGTGCTTGGTTTTGGTCGAAGATGGGAAGCTCGACGCCGAGGCTCGGGCCAAAGATGACATCCTGGCCTTTCTCGCTTCGCCGCTCGGACCGGGGTTGAATCTCCGGTGCGGTCAAGCTCCCATTTGCGATCGAGGCCCGCGCAGTGTCAGCAGCGATATCACGACCACCTTGGCTGGTACGTTCCGATCGCTCCAACGCGAGACCCAGTTCAATGACCGGCCAGACACGCTGGTATTCGTACTCCAATAGAGCTTGCGCAGCGGCCACGGCCTGCTGCGCTGTCTGAATGTCCAGACGCCAAACCTTGGCGAGCAAAACGAGTGATTCGGGGTTCGGGGTCTCCGGGGACTCAGTCGGCAAGGGATCTGCCAAGACCAATGCATCCCCGTCGCTCGTGAAACCGAGGATCGTGGCCAACTCCCGGCGAGCGTCGGCGCCGGCCAGACGTGCCCGCTCGACCTCGATCTTGGAATCCAACGCAATGCCGCGAGACAAATTGACGTCCAACTCATTGGCTGCGCCCGCCTCTTGCCGCGCCAACGCAAGCTCAAGGAGATTCTTCGCTATGTCGAAGTTTTCCTGGGCGATCCGAAACCGTTCATCCGTTCCGACAGCAGTGTAGTACGCAGCCTTCGCATCCGCCGCGATTTCTGCCGCCGTTCGGGCGAGGTCAAGGATCGTTGCATCGAGCGACCGCTCAGCCGCACGCTTTCGGATGGGGATTTGCCACAGCTCAGCAATGTTTTGTGCGATGCTGGCCTCAATATTTGCTAGGCCGCCGCCATCGGGGAATCTTGCCGAGACGCCGACGAACGGGTTGGAAAACAACCCGGCTTGCACGGCGTCAGCCCGCGCCATCCCCACATCCAGGAACGCTGCGTGGAGCGATGGGTTGTTCAGTAACGAAATCTGGGCTGCCTCATCGGCGCTGATCCCATCTTGCGTAAGTCCTTCGACAAGCTCATCAACAAGCTCGTCATCCTCGGGCCGATAGATCCGTTCCTGCCCGGTGGCCTCGATGACTCGCTGGCCTACTCGATCGTAGTCATGTTGAGGATTTACGGTGGCGCATCCGCCGAGTACCGCCAGCACGCCGAGCGACCACACGAATTCTCCGGTTTTTTGAAGCATGCAGAAGATCCTTCAATCGGTGTAGGTAAGTTCCGCGCACATCAAACGGATGGCGCAGTTGGTGAATGTCGTGGTGAGCGCGCATGCGCGACCAACGACAGGAAACGAGAGAATCAGAACGAAGAATCAGATAAGGAGGGGAAGATCGCTGGACGGGAAAGGCAGCTTCTTACCGTTAGGCCATTCGCGTGCGCTGGCGCGGACGCCTTGAGCCGACGGCAGCGTTACAGCGCTGAGGATAATCGGGGTTGAGATTGCGGGCTGAGAAACTGTGACCACATTGTCGGCGCGGCGTTCGGGTCGGATAACACGGATGCTGCATGGATCGTCGGGGCATTCACCCTCGTGTCCACATCCGGAATCATGCTCGCAGCCTGCCTCGCATGGACACGGCGATTCCGAAGCACATTCGCATGCGTGCGTAAGCACGCCCCCCATGCACAACGCCGGGACAGCGAGAAGCGAACCTAGCAGAACAGAAATAGTCAGTATTCGGCCCATCGTTGCGGAAGTCTATGTCGTTCTTCGGCGCCGGTCAATCCGAGCCGGTAACGGTCAGGTAACACTCTTCGGCTGTCCCTACAACACGCGCGGAGCCCGATTTGCTTCGCCTGTATACAGGAACAATCGGCGTTCATGCCGACCCGAGACTACGAGAATCGCGCTCAGGGGCGATGGCTGCGTCTCGCATTAGTACGCCTCAATCGCCTCATCGGTTCTTCGGATTTCGCCGATAACACCTTTAGGCGGCCCGGCCAGTCAAGCAGCGCCCAATGGAGAACATTCATGTCTCGGAATCGTTATCGAGTTTTGCTAACCGCATTCGTCCTTGCCCTATCAGCGATACCTGCATGCTCAACGACTGGACGGATAGCCGAGCAAGTAGCCACGTCGCCTCCGCCAGCCCGGCCCACCGCACTCATCTTTCCCCCCGCAGGCGCCCTTGCTTACTCCAGAACTAACGACGGCCCGCGTGATTGGCCCGCAGGTGCAACCATTCCCTGGGAGATCACCAAGACCCAAAGCGGCGGACGCACAAGGGTATCTGCCGTACGACATGACGGCGGCGGTACCGAGTATTACACTTCGTCGAGCGGGCCAAACGGCAGCACCGGCAGGCGTCGCGTTGTGAGCCGATCGACAAACATCCCACATGGCCATCAGCATCGGCCGTGAGATGAGTCCTCGCTTGCTCGAACGAATCGTCTGTGAGCGGGTGAGTTTTTCTTCGCCCGTCTCGCGCTCCATGCCTTCTGGTTGCAGAATCGGTTGCAGCGGCAAAGAGACCTTTCTCGCTGGTCATGCGTTTGATCGGATAGCCGGCAGGACCGCACCAGCGAAAACATCGTTGGCCAACTTTGGCAAGCAATTGCCTGGTTGGCTTCTGCCGCGATTCTACCCTGCTGCCTGGTGCGTAGCGGAAAACGCCACTCGCACGTTCGCGAGGAAGGCTTCCGTGGCTGGCGATGAGTGCTTTTCGGCGTGCCGCACGAGGCAAATCGGGCGTCCAAGCTGCAAGCCCGTTACCAGAAGCTTTTTGAATTGCCCTCGGTGGATCTCCGGCTTGAGTCCGTGAATTGACATGAATGAGATGCCGACACCGGCGGCTACCAGCGCTTTCACCGCTTCCGGTCCCTGAAGCTCGATGATTGACTCGAGCGTTCCGCCAGCCTTGGCTAGCCACGACTCGAAGCGCTGGCGAGTGGCCGATCCTTTCCCTCGAATGATCCAGGTTTCGCCCGCCAGGGACGTAGCGTCGATGCGGCGTCGCTTCGCCAACCGGTGCGAGGCGTTGGCGAAGCAGACGATCTCGTCGTCCAGCAGTTTTTCGGCAACGAGTTCGTCGTGAGAGGGATGGGCACCCAGGAACCCGAGGTCCAATTCGTTGCGGAGAATCTTCTGCTCAATACACAGTGAGTTTTCGATGGTGTAGTGGAGCTCGACATCCGGGTACGTGGCATGAAACCGGCCCAGCGCCGGTGGCAGGAGATAAAGCCCCGGGGTCGTGCTGGCTCCAATACGTAGCCGTCCGCTCTGAGCGGATAGATGGCTTCTGACGACCTCGGCCACCCGCTCCAAGTTCCCGAGCAGCTTTCCCGCTTCGTCCGCAAGCGTTCTTCCCGCGTCGGTCAAGTTGAGCGATTTTCCGATCTGCTCAAAGAGCCGGAGCCCCAGATCCTGTTCGAGCTGACGAATCTGGCGGGACACCGCGGGTTGTGAGAGGAACAGCTCCTCGGCGGCCCGGGTGTAGTTGAGGTGCTTCTCAGCGGCCAGGAATGTTCGCAAGTGAACGGGATTCATGGCTTACCCAACGAATATCGCATGGTAATGATTAGCATAATGCATTTTCATTATCGTCGCCGACGGTCTATAAAGCAAGTGTGGCAACCCGGAGCGATCGGTGGCCACCGAGGAACGAGTTGTCGGCAACACAGGGCGGGTGCTAAAGGCGATCGTGCAGGCTGGAGTCGGCTTTCGCCCCCAATGCCCGGAGACTCTTGCTGAGGAGGCAATCCATGATGGACGAACCGCATGTACGCTTGACCCAACTCTCTAGCTCCGCTGGCTGAGCGGCGAAAATCGGTCCTGAAGACCTCGCTCAAGTTCTGAGCGGCCTACCCGAGATCACCGACCCGAACGTACTGGTCGGCACGAAGACCGCCGACGACGCGGCGGTGTATCGTGTGTCGGACGAACTCGCCATCATCCAGACCGTCGATTTCTTCACGCCCGTGGTGGACGACCCCTACTGCTTCGGCGCCATCGCTGCGGCGAACTCCCTCAGCGACGTCTACGCCATGGGTGGACGGCCCGTTTTCGCGCTGAACATTGTTGGATTCCCTCGAAAGAGTGAGCAGGTACCCCTCTCGGTCCTCAGCGAGATTCTCCGCGGCGGCGCCGACAAGGCGAAGGAAGCGGGCATTGACATCGTCGGTGGTCACAGCGTCGACGACAACGAACCTAAGTATGGCCTGTGTGTTACTGGCTTCGTGCATCCCGACCGCGTTTGGAAGAACGTCGGCGCGAGGCCCGGGGACAAGCTCGTTCTGACCAAGCCACTGGGCATCGGAGTCATCACGACGGCGCTGCGCGCAGGCGAGGCGAGCGAGGATTTAGCCCAACGCGCCATCGACACCATGCTCATCCTGAACCGCGGCGCCGCCGAAGCGGCCGCCGAGA
>JAJDDS010000451.1 GCA_029260195.1 Phycisphaerae bacterium | reverse complement strand
ACGAACGACGTCACCCTCGACCTGATGCTCAGCGATCCGTTCCTTTACCGGCATCTGCCAAAGGTCAACGAGGTTCTTGCCAGGCTCCCTTGAATGTTGCTCCGTCCACCACCCTCGGGAACCATGACACCGATTCCCAGAGACGGGTTCGACAGAAGGCCGGATTGCACCCGGTCCGCGCGGGTCATTCCGATGTCGAAGAAGGCCGCGTGTAGCTTGCGGTTGTTCAGAAGCGCAATACGCGCGGCCTCCTCCAAAGTGAGGCCGTCGGAGCGCCAGGCGCTTAGCTCGTGAGCCGTGAGTCCATCTTCCACGGGGTCGTATGACTCAGTCGCGCCCGTGCTCTGCTCTATGAGCGATCGCGTTCGACTGTGATCTGGCTTTGGATCAACGGTGGCGCACCCGACACCGAGCATCAGAATCGCCAATGAAGGGCATACGCGTGTCGTCGCATTTCTCAGTATTCGCGTCTCTGTCATGGTTTGTCCAATCTGAAATCGCCCCCTCAAAGTTGGGCGGCGGGCATCGCATGTTCGGCGCGCCACAGTTCTTCCTTCACATCCACGGGCTTCTCGGCCGATACGGGCTTGCCGAGACGCAGGAACAGTGTCGGAACGACGAGCATATTCAGAAATGTCGAGGACAAGAGCCCACATAAGATGACAATTGCCATCGGTGTTAGAATCTCTCTGCCCGGCTGCTCACCACCCAGGGCCAGCGGAACCAGGGCGAGGCCGGCCGCGAGTGCCGTCATCAGAATTGGAGCCAGTCTCTCCATCGCTCCGGTTCGAACCGCTTCACGGAAGTCCGTTACGCCCTCAAAACGCTGAAGATGCCTAATGTGCGACACCATCATGATGCCGTTCCGGGCGGCAATCCCGAACACGCTGATGAATCCGATGACAGATGCCACCGACAGGATGCTGCCGGAGATGTAGACGCCCACCACACCGCCGATCAACGCCAACGGCAGATTGACCATGATCAGAAGCGTGTCACGGAACGAGCGAAAAACGACGTGCAGCATGAAGCCGATGCCGAGAATCACGACTAGGCCCAGCAGGCCGAGACGACGGCTGGTCTCCTCTGCGCTCTCGAACTGCCCGCCATATTGAACATAGTATCCCTGTGGCCAATCAACTTTCTCAGCAACAGCCTCTTGGATGTCCGCTACTACGCTACCGAGCGCCCGGTCGGCCACGTTGCACATAACGACGATTTTTCGTTGAGCATTTTCCCGGCTTATCATGTTCGGCCCGCGTTCTTCGCCAATGTGAGCGAGTGCCTTGAGTGGGATCTTTGCACCGCCGGGCGTATCTACAAGAACCTCGTCTACCATGGACGCGGAGAAGGATTGCCAGGCGGTTGGCCCGGATAGGTCCCCGGCGCGTATGACCAAATTGAAAGCATTGCGCCCTTCAAGAACCTCGGTGACGGCATCGCCCGCGAAGGCCGTCTTCAGTGCAGTGGCCACATCGCCCACTTGCAGTCCGTGACGGGCAATTGCTTCACGATTGAATTCCACCCGATGGATTGGAATGTCGTTCTGCTGTTCAACAGTCAGGTCGACAAGCCCGGGGATGTCTCTCATGGCCGATTCGGCCTGCTTGGCTAGTGCACGGAGTTTTAGCAAGTCCGGTCCGAAGATCTTCACCGCAATGTTGGCCCGTGTGCCCGAGAGCATGTGGTCGATCCGGTGACCGATGGGCTGACCGAACGTGGCCTTTACGCCGGGGATTACACCCACAACAGCTCGAAGCGCTTCGAGCAGTTCCGTTCTACTTCTCCGAGGTAGCCCCAGGCGGATGGGTGCTTCCATGTCGAGCGTTAGATCGATCTCGCTTCCCTCGGTATTCATTCCGTGGGCGTCGGCTTCGCCGCGTCCGGTGCGCCGGCCGATGGCTGCGATTTCCGGATGCTGCATCAGCGTCTCCTCAACCACATGCGCAAGTCGATCGCTTTCTTCGAGAGAGATTCCGGGGACGGACACTAAACCGACCACCAACGCTCCCTCACTGAACTCCGGAAGAAAACTCCTTCCCATCGAGCCGGCGCCGATGACCGAAGCGACAAGCATCAGCGCGGTGGGCGTGACCACCCACCAGGGGTGTTGCATAGCGAGAGCCAACGGACGGGCATAGACCCGTTTGAGGTTGCGGACGATCCAGGGCTCCCGACCTTGGAGAACGGTTGCGCTCCGCGGCAGAAGGTAGTAGGCCAGAGCTGGTGTAATCGTCAACGCTGCCAGCAACGAAGCGCCTAATGCTACGACGAAGGCCACGCCAAGAGGTTGAAGGAGTCGCCCCTCCACCCCGGAAAGAAAGAAGAGCGGTACGAAAACCAAAATGATGATTAGCGTCGCAAAAACGATCGAAGCCCGAACCTCAACGCTTGCTCGGAAAATCACCTCCATCGCGGGGCGGCGGTCTGAGTCGGGCAAGGCTGTGTTCTCTCGGAGCCGCCGAATAATGTTCTCGACGTCAATGATTGCATCGTCCACCAAAGCTCCGATGGCAATCGCCATCCCACCAAGCGTCATCGTGTTGATGCTTGCGCCGAAGACCCTGAGCGTCAGTATTGCGATAACGAGTGACACCGGAATGGCCAGCAGGGTGATGAAGCTTGCTCGCATGCTGGCTAAGAACAAGACAACGACGAGGATGACCATGATCCCGCCGTCGCGCAATGCTTCTATTGTGTTATCCACCGATGCTTCGATGAAGGCTGCCTGGCGGAACAGGTTCTTGTTGACGACCATACCCTCCGGCAGTGAAGCCTGGATTTCGTCGAGCGTCCGATCCAGCCGCTCCGTGACTTCCAGCGTGTTCGATCCGGGCTGTTTCAAGATGGCCATCACCACGCCCGGTTCTATGATCGCTTCCCAATTGGGACCTCGTCGCGAAGCCCAGCCCGTGCCTCGCCTTATCTCAGCGCCGATCGTTACAGCACCGAGGTCAGAGACTCGGATCGGTCTTCCTTTGCGAACAACGACGACAGTTTCCCCGATATCTTTCGTGCTTTGTATGCGGCCTACACCCTGGATGATGGACTCCTCACCGCCCTCCACGAGGAAACCCGCGGCCACGTTCTCGTTCGACTCGCGCAACGCCTCGGCCACTTCTCCAATACTGATCTGATATGCCCTCAGTAACTGCGGAGACAGCACGGCCTGATACTGCTTTTCGTCCCCCCCGAACAAGGCGACCTGGGCCACGCCAGGGACGGAAAGAACCCGACGACGAATGTCCGTGCCCGCCAGGGTGCGAAGGTCGAGCGGGCTGTGACGATCGGACGTAACCGACACGAAGAGTATTTCGCCCATTACCGATGACATGGGCGAAAGAATCGGCGGATCGAGGTGTTCCGGGAGCTTATCCGCAACCGCAGCCAGTCGCTCCGTGACGGTTTGCCGCGCCCGATAGATATCAGTTCCCCACTCAAACTCGACCCAGATCGTGGAGAAGCCGACGGCCGTGGAAGACCGCACGCGGCGCACGCTGGCTGCCCCGTTTACGGCGGTCTCGATCGGGAAGGTCACCAGCGTTTCCATTTCCTCCGGTGCCATGCCGTGTCCATCCACGAGGAGCGTTACGGTTGGCGCCGTCAGATCGGGGAACACGTCCACTGGCATATTGCTGGTAACGTAGGCCCCCGCAAATAGAAGAGCTATCGAGATGATCAGCACGGCCACCCGGTTGGACAGCGACCACCTGATTAATGCGTTAATCATGGTAGTGTCCTCCTTTAGTGCCCGTGGCCGTGCCCGAAAGACGCAGGTGACAGTGAGGCAAGCTTGATTGCGTACGCGCCTTTGGTCACCACGCGCTCCCCTTCGGTCACACCGCCCTTAACTTCAACAAAGCCATTGTCGCGGACGCCGATTTCCAGGTCGCGTCGCTGAAAGTTCTCGCCGTCGACCAGCACGTAGGCCGTGGGACGACCGTTGTCCTTGACGATCGCCTTCTTCGGCAAGGCCACGGCATTCGTTGCTGTTCTAGTCTCCAAGAATATGTTGGCGAACATCCCCGCACGGAAGAGCCCGTCGGTATTGGGCATCTCATATACGACGGAAACAGCCCGCGTCTCTGGGTCGACGACGCTGGCGATGTTTACCATCCGTCCACCTCCCCCGTTGAGGATGTCGAAACTCCTGTCGGGGTAGGCCGGAAGTGTCATTGTGGCACCCGGGCTCTCGGCTAGCTTGATGAGATCGAACTCCGATATCTCCGCCTCTACCCACACTTGCTCAACATTGACAATCCGGAACACTTCCTGCTGGGCGTCCAAATGCTCGCCTTCGATATGCCGAACGAACACGATCTCACCCGCGATCGGCGCGACAAGAGGCATCTGGTACACGGAAGTGCTGGGCGCCGCTTCGCGTTCGGAGGGAAGTGCCTTTGCGCGCAGGGCAACAAGTCGCTTGCGGGCGTGTTCGTACGAGCGTTTCATGGCCTTTGCCGCTTCCCGCTCCGCTTCGGCGAGGCGAAGGGCCTGGGTGGCCTCATCGTACTGCTGGTCCGTACCCACACCTTTCTCACGAAGCTGAACCGCTCGATCCATGGCGCGACGGGCAAACTCAAGTCGTGCCTCTGATTGGATGAGGGAGCGGTCGACCTCCAGTGCCTTCGTGTCGAGGTCAAGCTCCCGCAGCGCCATTTCCGTTTCGAGCGACTGAACCTGCGCCCGGTTGGCGCTCAGCTGGACAATCTCCGTGGCTGGCAGCTGCGGTTCGATCATCGCAAGTGTCTGGCCAGCCTCCACACGGTCGCCGATCCGAGGCAGCTTTCCGCCAGCGGGACGCAGCAGCCTTCCGGCAAACGGTGGCGTAACCACCGCCGAGGCACCCTGCGGCGCTGCGATCCGACCGGGAAGAGGGAGACGATGCACGAGTGTTCGCTTGGAAACGGTTTCATAAAGCGTGCCGATCTTCCACTGGGATTCGAGCAGGAACTGAACAAGATCGGGTGGGTCGGGTTCCGCAGATGCCTCAGCCGCATGGAATGCGGCATCTTCGCTGGCATGGACGATCAGCTCGCCGACGTCGATCGTATCCTGCACCTGCGGGCTATCAACGATGAGCCGAAGGCGGTGGGTCCCCGTTGCGCCAGGATCCCATTCCGGCACAAATAACCCATCGCGTTTAGGTGCATCCAGGGTCACGTCTTGCGTGGTCCCATCCGGTCGGGCCAGGTGGAAGGTCAACGAACCGGAACGAACCGGTTCCCCGGTGGCCAGGACTGTGACATGTGCGAGGAATTTCGCGTGCGTCCCTTTTGCAAGGTGCGGATACTCCATAAAAAGCTGGACCCTTGATGTAAACAGCGTGACACTGATCGGGTCCGGGCGTCCACCCTCTCCGTGTTTATGGTCGCCTCCGTGCGTGTCAGCGCTCCCGGTCTCTCGGTCGCCGCCCGCATGGCTGGCCCGCTCGCATCCTGCAACCGCGAGAAGCGCTATCGTGGCGGGAATAGCAAATAACTTGTTGATGAATCGCATGGCATAACTCGCTTGTCTCTTTTCTGGATCTTTCTGGTCACGAACGTCGTCGCCGTGCGCGCGGCGCGCGGCCGGGGACAGTCAGGGCAGACTTACAAAGTGAATGAGGGTGAATCAGAGCAGAAGAGCGTGGCTGGTCAGCAGGATGCCTTCCAGTGAACCGCGTGCGCGCACAGGTGGCGCGATACTCGATGGGGGCGCGGCGTATGAGCGATCGGACTGCGGAGTGAGGATTGCGACCACATTCGTCGACGGCGCGCGATGACCGCCCGCGACGGCGGCGCCGCTGATTGACAAAACACGACCACGCGAAAGACC
>JAJDDS010000046.1 GCA_029260195.1 Phycisphaerae bacterium | reverse complement strand
GTGGAAGCTGCAGGTGCGTCTGCCCATCGCCCTTGTAGACCAAGGCCCCGGCCGTCGGCGACACGCCATTCAGGCTGTCCTCCGTGTACACCGTGTGGTCCAGCGTGCCCGCGTCGGCATCGGCGTCGAAGACGTCGACGTAAAAGCCGAACTGGGAGCCGAATCCCACCGCAGCCAAGGCTCCGTTGACATAAATGTTACCATTGGCGAAGAACGACACGAACGCCTGCGGGAAGGCAAGCGGTGCCCCGTCAAAGATCATCGCCTTGTTTGACGCGTCGCCCGCGCTGTAAATCCCAAACTGATTCACGGCGCTCGCATTCGAAAGATTGATCACAAACGTTGCGATCGCTCCACCGGACGCCTCGCTCGCGAACAACGCCGTAGACTCCTGGTCGTCCGCGACGCTGACGCCCGGCCCCCCGACCGTGTGGTCGTCCAGAAGCGTCTGCAGTGCGCCGTTGCTGGTCACTACCGGCCGGCTGTTCGTCGGATCGGCGGACGCATCCGACACGAACGCGCATGACGCCAACGCCAGGACGAGAAGCACACGCCCAAACATGTTCTCAAGATACACTTGCACACCCCCTAAAAGACGCCAACCGCTAAATGTCGGACAACTTTCACACGAACGTCGGGCTCAACCGACGGCAGCATCCTACCGCGAACTCCTGGGTGGTGTCAACACCAAAAAGTGCGACTTGGGGCCCCGAAAACGCCCATGGGGATCCGCCGGCGGCGCTTCTCGGACGCAACGGCGTGGGGAGGTCTTCCCCCGCGTGAGAATCCCGTTCGGGACGAGCCTACCCGCTCTAGCGATAGCGCCAGGTCGGATTCGATGCGATTTCGGGGTATCATGAAGGAATCGACACCCCTTCCATTTCCCGTTCCTGACGCATTGGGTCGGGATCCAAGTGTTCGCGGTCCGCCGCGCCGCAACGGGCCACCGCTCAAAACGCGTCGTGATCGCCGAAGGCGAGTCGCCAATCGGCGACGCCGGCGAGAATTGACCCGTCGGTCAGGATCGTCTTGGGCCAGATGACCAGCGTGAAGATCTCCGGCGACCGCATGTATCCGGCTCGTGTCACCATTGCTCGCGCGGACTCGCCCAGACCGTCGAGGAACATGACGGCTTCGGCGCCAGCGGCGTGGGCATGACGTTCGGTCTCGGCGAGTGCGATCCGGGCGTCGTCCTCGCAGCCCGCGCGGTAGGCTAAGTCCATGACGACTCCGACGCGCAGATCGTGATCCCGGTCGGTCCATCGGTGGATGACGGATGCCGTCGGTTGGCCGGCGCGGCGAACCATCAGTAGCGTGTAGGGGTCGCCGTCCAGGCTGACGGCGTAGCGGGCGCGCAGTGATTCAACTGTCCAGTGCCGCGCGACGCGACCCCCGCGCGTCTCGTTCAGAAGCGCCGCGAGGTCGGCCAGCTCGTCTGAATCCCAAGGGACGACATCGAGAGTCAGGTCGGCGGAAGGGTGTGGGCGACGCAGACGCAGGTATGCTCCGAAGAGGGCGTCGGCGGGGCGGGCGAGCGCGCGGAGCGGGTGAGGCAAGTGCTTGTACTTGGACATGAAGAGCGCGGGGCGAAGGGGTTTGATAAGGACGGGAAGGTCGGCGATCTTGGCGGCGCCGATGCGCTGATGGGCTTCGATCAGGTTCTGCCGGCGGACCAGCGCGTAGACGAAATCCAGTTCGCCTCGCTTGACGCTATCGAACGTGGCGATGGGCAGGCGGGGATAGAGCATCTGATCGCGGTGGTCGGGGTCGATGTAGAGGTTGGCCCAGTATCCCGTCGTGTAGCGGTGTTCGCCGGCGCGGAGGGCGCGCTGGTAGATCATGGACATCCCCACCGGTTGGTCACCCGCGACTGCGAGCCATGCTTGCGCATAGTCTGGGTCCAGACGCCGAATGAACCGCTCGACGTTTCCGTCGAGGTACGGGCGATCGTCGCCGACGCGGATCAGCTCGACGACGTTCGCCAAATCGTCGGCTGTCGCCTGGCGGATTGTTGCGGGCACTCGCGCCATCAGCCGACCCCCCGCGAGACGGACTCGTATAGCTCGACGTGTCGATCGAGCATCGTTTTCCGGCTGAAGTGTTCGCGGATGCGCTTGGCGGCTGCTGCCCCGATGCGCTTCCGCAGGCCTTCGTCCCGCATGACGCGAAGCATCGCGGTAGCCAACGGTTCGGGGGATCGTGTTGGAACGAGCAGCGCGTTCCGTTCGTGTTCTGCGATTTCGACAACGCCGCCGGCGGTGGTGCTGACGACGGGCATTCCCATGGCCATGGCTTCGAGCAGCGCGCGCGGCGAACCCTCGCTGTGCGATGTGAGCACGAACGCATCGCAGGCGCTGAGATAGGGACGGACGTCCTTGACGGCGCCGGTAAAGACGAGGCGGTCGGCGATGTCCAACTCGTTGGCACGCGCCTCGATGGACTTTCGGAGGTTGCCCTCGCCGACGAGCACGAACTTGGCGTGCGCGAGATCGTCGCCGCCGCCGCGAATCGCCTCCAAGAGCGTCGGATGGTCCTTCTCGGGTCGAAAATTCCCCACCGACACGAACAGGAACCCGTCGGGGAGGTTGAGAGATTCGCGCGACGGATTGCCTGGGTCCGCCAGTTGCGACGGTGAGGACGTTGCCCGCGACGTCGCTGTACCCGGATGGAATTGGTCGGTGTCGATTCCGTTGGGAATGACGCAGATTCGGTTCGTGGGGGTTCCGACGGTGGACATTCTGCGCGTCGCGACGGCTTGGGCGTTACAGACGATCGCGTCGAGTCGGTGTTCGGTGCGGCGGTCAAACCAGACCTGCAGACCCGTGCGGCGAATGTCGAGCCCACGGACGCCGGTCAAATGATGTTCGATACCGACGCGGCGTTGTATCAGGCGGATGCCCAGACTGGCGCGCAGACCGTAGCTGTGGACGATGTCAAATTGGTTCTGGTGGAAATAGCGACCGACGGCGCGGAACCATCGCGCGCTCGGTCTTGGCGGACCGCCGTCGAGATGGACGAATGGGATGTCGGCCGAGGCGGCTGCTTCGCCGATGGAGCTTCCCGTCGTGGTGAGCAGGAGTGACGCGTCGTGTCCCCGGTCGATCAACCCACGGACCAGGGAGATGACGAACGTCTCCGTCCCCCCCACGACAAGCCCGCCGAGCACTTGGACGATCCTCATGCGGGACGCACCTACCTCTGCTTCTTGAATCGATCGGAGATGCGAGACGTTTTGGCGCTCGTCATCTTCACGGGAACTTTGAATCGCTCGAGCTTCGCGTAGCAGTGACGCCGGATGGCGCGGAACGTTTCTCTCTCATCCATCTCGGGCGCCACCCGCACGTCAGCCACGACGATGTTGCCGGTGATGGGGTGCGCCTCTTTTGTCACGGTAGCGTCGGTCACGCCATCGACTTCCATGATGACCGACTCGACCTCGGCTGGGTAGACCTTCTCTCCGCCGACGTTGATGATGTCGCTCTTACGCCCCTTGAAGCGAATCCACTCGCCATCGACCTCGATCTCGTCCTCCGTGTTGAACCAGCCATCGGCGTCGATCGGCGATTCGGCGTTGAGATAACCCAGCATGGAGCTTTCCGTTCGTATGTGGAGGATGCCGTCGACGACGCGGGTCTCGTAACCGGCGCCGCCGAGCTTGATCCACAGCGAATCGCTTGACCGGGACTTGGTGCGCATGATGCCCAACTCGGACAGACCGTAGGATTGATGGATGGTGACGTTGGGGAAGGCTGCATGGAGCCGCGCGAGCGTGGCGGCTGGCATGACCTCGGTGGCATAGTTGATGACGCGCAGGCTGCTGAGGTCGTGCGTTTCGTGTTCCCCGCTCATGAGCAGCAGGTTGAGAAAGGTCGGCGAGGTCGGCAGCACCTCGGCGCGGTGGGTCTCGATCGCGCGGCAGACGGCGACGGGGTCTCGTGCCTCGAGTGTGATGACGCATCCATGGTTTGACAGTGTGTACATCAGCGTGTTGAAGCCGCCGATGTGGTCGAACAGTAGGAACGTGATCATTCGCTGTGAGTGTCGCGGCTCGCGGAATCGCTGGAGCACGCGCGTCATGTCGTGGAGTGTGGCTTTGGGGTCGCCGGTGGATCCGGAGCTGAAAAGGACGAGTCCCGGCGCGGCGGACGAGCGGAGTTTGGCGAGCAGTTCGTGCGTGGGCGTGTGCGGGTAGTTTCGGCAGCCATAGGTGTCGTCGTCGGCCACCGCGATCCCATGGGTTGCTTGTGCGATTTCGGCGTAGCGGTCGCGATCGAGATTGGCGACGTGGGCTGCGACGGGGACGACGATGCATCGTTGATGGACGCAGGCCAGCAGGAGGGCGATGGCGCTTGGTGAGAAGTCCGCGTCGAGCAGAACGATGGAGCCGGGTCCGATCTGATGTTTGCGAACGAACTCGGAAGCATCGTCGATATCCGCGAGGAGTTGACCGTAGGTGTAGCTCCGATCGCGCCAGACGATGGCTTCATCGCTTTCGTGCTCGCGGAAACGACCGAACAACCAACCAAGCGGCATGTGAACTCCTTCGAGATTTTGGCGACCGCTTCTTTACGGGCGCGGCTCTGATTCGCTTTTCATTATTGGAATTACGGTCCTCCGAGGTAGATGATCTGTCCGGTGATGAAATCGCTTCTTGGGTCGAGGAGGAAGTCGACGGTGTTGAGCACGTCGTCGATCGTCCCGTATCGGTTGATGGCTTGTCTTGCGACGAGGGCGTCCATTTTCTCGGCTGGTACACCGGCGATAAGATCGGTCTTGACGGGGTTTGGCGAGATCGCGTTGACGGTCACGCCGTTGTCGCCGAGTTCGTTGGCGACGACCTTGGTGTAGGCTTCTACGGCTGCCTTGGATGCGGTGTAGACGGATTCACCTTCAAGCGAGTACAAGACGGCGACGCTGCCGAAGTTGATGATTCGGCCCTTCTTTCGCAGGACCATCTGTTTCCCCGCCTCGCGGCAGCAGAGCATAGTCGCGATCACGTTCACGTCGAACAGGCGCCGCATCGTTTTGTACGGTGTGGTCAAGGCGTGGTTCATCGATGCGATGCCGGCGTTGTTGATCTGGGCGTAGAGCGGTTTGCCGCACCGGCGAACGGCAGCGAACATCTTCAAGAGCGCGGGTTCGTCCGTGACGTCGAGTTCGAAGTGCTGGTAGCTTTCGTGCGTGACGTCGGACGCGCCTCGGCTGCAGCCGAAGACGGTCCACCCACGTTCCAGAAAGGTCTCGACGAGCACCTTGCCGATGCCGCGGCTACTGCCGGTGACGACTATGCAGTGCTCGGACGGTTTCATAGCTTGCCCGCTTCGCGCAGGAGGTCGGCTGCATAGTCCGCCAGGACGGATAGTGACCTGAAGGGGCTGTTGTTCATGGACATGGCCTTCTCATTTGCCAGCACGATTTCCGCGTTGAAGGCGTCGTTGACCTTGGCTTCGAATCCGGTGACGACGATGACGAGTCCGAGGGAATCGACGATGGCGTCGGCTCCGAGCAGGCGAGCGTCGGCGTTCAGGTGGATGTCGAGTCCGGTGTCCTCGGCGTACTCGGTGATCGCCTCACGCAGCAACGAGGTGAGTTGGTCTGCCACTTGCATACGTCACGAGTCTCCTTGAATCCGCGTCCGGAGGGTATCGAACGCTCCGTTCGCTGTGCTTCACTGTTTGTTCGGCCAGAGCATAACCGAATCTGACCGGAAATCCCGCGGGATGCGCTGCGGAGCATGGTTGGCTGTGCGGCGGGATCCGCTGGCGGTCGCGGGT
>JAJDDS010000450.1 GCA_029260195.1 Phycisphaerae bacterium | reverse complement strand
GGGGAACGAACTCAGAACCCCGGACAGTTCTGCACCTCGGCGGGCAATTCGTGCGGCGACTACCTCGGCGGCGGCGACGCCGGCCAACTCACCTTTCCCGATGCGCCAAACGGCGGCAACCCGATCAAGAACGGCAAGGGAAGATCTCGAGGATTGGCTGGCATCGGCGACATCGACAACGACGGCAAGGATGATTTCGCCATCGGCGCCATCCTCGCCGACCCACGCGTCGACAGCACGAACCCCACTGGACCGGGTGTGAAAAACGGTGGAGAAGCCTACGTGATCTACGGATTCAAGCCGTAGCGACACCCACGTGGCGCGAACGGCGGGTTGCGATCACGCCGCACGAATTTATTAACAGACTACCATCAGTCGGGCGTCGCACAGGTGACGCCCGGCTGTTTATTTAGGCGCGAATGCCCCGCCGGCGTGCCGGGGCGCATCCCAATTCGCGTGGCGTCGCTGTGCATGAAGGGCATGCGGCGTGACCTGTCAATCCGAGCCCAACGCCGGCCCGATCCATGTGCGACACCTGAATCTCCACCCAAAACGGGATGCACGCCGGCGCGCCGACAACCCAATAATAATGCTTGACTGCGTTCGACCCGTCACGTACGTTCCGAGCGCGGTTAATTGGCGCGATGGCTGGCACTCCATACTGGACTGAGCGCGGCGCCGGCCTTACGCGATGCCCTAGCGATTGGTGATATTACTAGGCACTGCGATCACCGGATACGGAGCAAGGCGCGGTCGCGCCGGGCGCCCGAGCGAGAGCATGGGCGCGACAGCCTCGCCGGTGGGGTGGAGATCTTTGAGTTATGACAGCTTCGACGCACGCACGGTCTCTCGACGGGCCACGACAGGCGTTCAAGTTCTCGGCGCGGCGGTTCCCAGCCATCGTGTCCATGACAATCGTCTGGTTGCTCTCGGGCACGTTCCTCGCTCAAGACGCAATCCCCCGATCGTGGTCGCCGATCGCGCCCGCAGCCGCTCAATCCCCCGACGACGCCGGGGCCGACGAGAGTGATTTCTCGGTCGACGTCTACGATCCGCAGCAGATTGCGGAGCGCATTCCGGTGTCGCTCAACCGGCAGATCGTCATCACAACCTCCGAACCTTTTGATCGCGTCGAAGCCGTCGGCGCCGACATCGTCCGAATCGACCCCATGACCCCCACGACGCTCCTCGTCACCGGAATCGACTTTGGAGTGACACAGGTCGTGCTCTGGACGGCTTCGGGCGAACAGCGCGTCTTCGAGATCAACGTCGAACTCGACCTCGACATGCTCAATTCGACCATCAAGGATCTTGACCCGCAGTCCGAAGCTCGCGCGATCTCCGTCATGGGCAACATCATGCTCCTCGGAACCGTCAGCGGGGTAGATGTCGCCCAAGCCGTCAACGAACTCGCGACCATGTTCGTTCCCCGGATCAAACGCGAGGGAGCGACCGTCTTCAATCTACTCCGCGTCTCGGGTGAGCAGCAGGTACACCTCAAGTGCGTCGTCGCGGAAGTCAGCCGCGCCGCCATTCGAAAACTCGGCATTAACTGGTTCCTCGCCGGCGAGAACTTTCGCGACGGATTCGTCGTCAACCAAATCGGCGGAATCAACCCCATCAACATCCAGCCCGTCGCCGGTTCCACCGTCAGCCGTCATCTACCGTTCGTGGTCGGCGACGTACCGATTTCGTCCCAAGCCAACCTCACCCTCGGATTCCCGCGTGCCAACCTCTCGCTTTTCATCCGCGCGATGGCCGACAACCAGTTGGCCAGGATTTTGGCCGAACCCACGCTGGTGGCTGTCAGTGGCGAGACCGCGACCTTTCTCGTCGGTGGCGAGTTCCCCGTGCCGATCCCGCAGAGCGGTAGCTCCAGCGGCGCGATCACGATCGAGTTCAAGGAGTTCGGCGTCAATCTCAAGTTCACGCCGCTGGTGCTTCCGGATCAAAGGGTTCGCCTGACGGTCCGCCCGGAGATCAGCGCCCGCGACGAGACACGTGGCTTGACCACCGGCAGCGGATTCGTACCAGCCATCACCACCCGCCGCGCCGAAACAACGGTCGAACTGGAAACGGGCTCCACCATCGCGATCGCCGGCCTGTTGCAGGACGAGGTGCGCGGGGTGGCCAGTGGTGTACCCGGTATCAACGGTATTCCGATACTCGGAGCCCTCTTCCGAACCGTGGACTACCAGCGATTGCGGACCGAGTTGGTCATTCTCGTTACGCCCGAGATCGTCGCGTCCATGGGACCGGAGGATATCCCAGACCTGCCAGGCGCGGGCTTGAAGGATCCGACGGACCTCGAGCTCTTCCTCCTCGGCTCACTCGAGGGCAAGGACCCCCTCGAAGATGAGTTTGAACTCCCGCTCGACGGAGAACTCCCCCCGCTCGACGGCCAGATGGGCCTTTGGCGGTCTGAACCAGACCTAATCCCACTGCACGGCCCGTGGGGGGCATCCGGGGAGAACGAGGCGGTGGCCGCCGTGCCTTCCTCGTCCGGCCCGTAGAAACACGGACCGACCGGCAGTGCGCCGTGGGGCGCCCGTCGGCCGACGCGAATCAGTATGGCAATGAGGAACCGTGACATGTCCAGGGTGATGAATCCGCTCTCCCTTCTCGCAATCATCGCGGTCGCTCCCATCGGTTGCAGCGAACAACTGATGGAACGGCGAGAGCCCCCGCTGCTGCACCAACCGGCAAACGTGGACGCGATGCAACGCTACTACGAGCCCATGGTGAAAAACGCGGCGGCCCACAACATGACCGTCGCCGACGGGTACTTCTTCCCACACACCGGCATGCTCAACAGCCTGGGCGCCAAGCAGTTGGATCGCGTCTGCGTCGTCCTCGACCAGTTTGGCGGGACGGTTCGCTACGAAACGCGGTCCACCGATGACGAGTTGGTCGCCGCCAGGCTGGCCGCCGTCGAGCAGTACATCATCGATACCGGCGTCGAAACGACTAACATCGAGGTGACAGCCGCGCTCTCAGGTGGGCGGGGAATCTGGAGCCGCGACGCCCTCGCCGCCGCCATCAAATCGCGAGAGGCAACCGAGAAGGCGGCCCAGCCGGAAGAAGCCGGCGTAAAGTAGTCCGCGGCGCGGGACATGAAACCACCGCCGGGAACCGAACGCCGTAGGCCGAATGGGTGTTGGCAGGGGCCCCTCTAGTCTGGCCGCGTCGCCCGTTGGCTCCCGAGGGGAATGAGGCCCGAGTCATGAAAACGCAAGTACTGACATTGGTTGCGGTGGCCGCTCTTGGCATGGGCACCGCGTGTTCCTGGAACGCCCAGTCACCGTTTGCCCGGCCAGATCGCGAGTCGCGCGTGCAGGTTGACTCCGCCAACGTCGCCTCCGCCAAGAACGCCCCAGAACCCGACATCCTCCCCGGGACCCACTACCGCTCCGCCAGGTTTCTCGAATCCGCCGGACGCATCGACCTCGCTATCGCACAATACAAGAAAGCCATCACTGCGGACCCAGCCTACACCGCCGCCTACGACCGGCTCGGCGTCATTCTCGGGTACACCGGGCGGCACAACGAAGCCACCGCCGCCCTCCGCAAGGCGGTCGACTTGGACCCGCACGATCCATCGCTACGAAACAACCTCGGATTCGAGTTCATCCAGCAGAGAAACTGGTACGAAGCTGAGCGACACCTGCGCCAAGCCCTCCTCATGAACCCAAACTTTGAACGAGCCCACGTCAACCTCGGCGTCGCCCTCGCCTTCCAGAGTCGGTACGACGAAGCGCTCGCCGAGTTCGACAAGGTCCTCCCCCATCCCGATGCGCTCTACAACCTCGGATTGGCATACCGGTCCCAGGATCGCATCGCCGATGCACGCGACACTTTCGAGAAGATCCTCGCCGAACATCCCGACTTCAACGCCGCCCGGACGCAACTCGAATCCCTCCCCCTGGCTGGACGGGCGTCAGCCCGCCCTACCCTCTCCGCCACAGGTACGAACGCACCTGCAACGCGAGAGTTCGTCACCGGCGTCCCGCAGATTCAAGCCACCGCCGTCGAGACTGCGTCATTCCCCACTGCACGAGTTAAGCCCGTGCGCCTCGGAGATTTCGACGGCGATGACGACATCGACCTGACCGACTTCGCCACCATGCAGACCTGCTTCGCTCGGAAAGAGCAAC
>JAJDDS010000449.1 GCA_029260195.1 Phycisphaerae bacterium | reverse complement strand
CGCACCCCTTTCCCTGCGACCGTCGTCACCTCCTCGACGGCCGCCGCCTCGATCCCGCGCTCCGCGGTATACCGCGCGACGGCGCGCGACACCGGGTGGTTCGACCGCAACGCCAACCCCGCTGCGGCTGCGAGACACCCGTCGACTTCGGACCGCGTGATGGCCTCCCCTTCTGAAAACTCCGTCACCCGACCCTCCCCCGTCGTCAGCGTCCCCGTCTTGTCGAATAGCAGCGTCTCCACCCGACACAAACGCTCCAGAAACTCACTGTTTCGAAACAACACCCCATTGCGAGCCGCCGTCCCCATGGCTGACCATACCGCCATCGGCGTCGACAAGCCCAGCGCGCACGGACACGAGATCAGCACCACCGCCAGCATCGTCATCAGACCGGATTCGAACCCGCCCCGTCCATACCCCAACCACGCCCCCACGCCGGCGGCTACGAACACCACCGGAACGAACACCGCCGCCAATCGCTCCGACAACCGCTCGAACCGCCCCTTCTCGTTCCGCGCCTTCTCCACCAACGCCACCAGCCGCCCCATCGCGGCGTCGACGCCGACGGCGGACGCCCGCACCACCACGCTGCCGTCCAAGCTGGTCGTTCCACCGAAAACCTGATCGCCAACGACCTTGGCCACCGCCACCGATTCACCGGTCAGCGCCCGCTCGTCGAAATGCCCGCCGTGCTCCTCGATCACTCCGTCGACCGGCACGCTCTCGCCAGCGCGCACCAGGACCCGATCCGCCACCACCAACTCAGCCGCCACCACGACGACCAAACGCCCGTCGCGGATCACCGTCACCTCATCCGGCAGCAATCGGCGCAGCGCCGTCACCGCCCGCGTGGTCTTGTGCTTGCTGGCTGCCTCCAGCCAGCGCCCCAGCGTGACCACGATCAGCAGCATACAAGCCGTCTCGAAGTACACCACCCCGTCCCCGCGCAGCGTCGCACCCACCGAATAGCAAAACGCAGCCGTCACTCCGACGACGAACACCAGATCCGTCGACACGCGTCGCCGCCGAATCTCGCTAAGCGCATTTTCCAGAATCGGGATTCCCAGAATCCCCAATACCGGCGCCGCCAACAGCATCGACCCAAAGCGCAACAACGAATAGAACGCGGACGATAAATCCCCCCCGCCCCCCGCGGACGCGAACACGTCCTTCGAGTACAGGATCAGCGCCATCATCATCACGTTCATGGACAGAAAAACAGCCGTCCCCAACCGGACGAGAATCCACGACGTCCCTTCGTCCGCCCCCCGCGACTCCGCCACCCGCGCCGCCAACCGACATCCATAGCAGCAGTACGCATCCTCCCCCCGCGCTTCTCCCTCCGTCCCGTCTCTTCCCTTCGCGCGCGCACCACCCCCCAGCGGCAACGAACAAAACGCGCATCGATCATTCTCAATCATGCGGCACCGCGCCCATCCTACCGCCCGCGGTGACAGTCTTACAGAGCCGCGACCCAGGACGCGCCCAGTGCGGAAGCGTCCTGCAACGAGCGGACGAACAAAATGTCACAAAACCTTGCTGGACACGGCACTAGAAGTAGTGCTTGGCGGACGGGATCAGGTTCACCACGAAATAGACGGCTACAAAGACCCAGAATCCCAGCCAGATCCCCCGCAACCACCACGGAATCCGGGCTGTCTCGTAGGTATGGTGACGACCTTCCTCTTCAGGACTTGGATGCTGCTCATCGCCCACGGTCTTACTCCCACGGAGCGCCGGCTTCGGCGTCCAAACGCCGCTCGCGCTCCAGCATGTCGTACTTAGGCTTCTCGATGTCGCGGAACATCCCGTTCAGCGCCGCCCAGATGAACAAGAACACGAACCCGATCGACGCCAGGAAGTAGTTCAGCACCGGAATGAAAACAAACTCGCCACCAGGCGCACGATTCTCATCCGACATCGCCCGGACGAACTCCTCCAACTTCGACCCGAACCCGTACAGACCCGCCACCACGATGAAGATCGTCATCGTGACCACGACGATCCGAGCGCCCTTACGCTTTTTCATCGACTGCGTCTCCATGCTTGGCGAGCTCATCGTCCGCACCGGCGGACGGCATCGGCGCCGGGTTCGAGTACAACCCTTCCTCATAGTAGGGATACTCGTCCACCCAACACCCCAACCACTGCACAAACGAAATGACCGCCATGCCTTTCTTATTGGGTACGCGGTTCTCGTCAAAAAACCACGTGTACCGCGGCATCACCGACAACGGAACCACGCTCGTCGGATCATAAAAATGCGCGATATGCCAGTCGTTGCTCCGCCGCCCCGCTTCGCGGCTTAGGTCCGGACCCACCCGACGCGTCCCAAACAACACCGGCCGCTGCAACTCGTTGCTGTACTCCCGCGCATGCGCCACCGGACCCCACCGAATATCCTCCCGCGCGACCGGCCGAACGAACTGACTGTGACAATGCCAGCAAGCTTCCGCCACGTAGACATCCCGCCCCAGCGTGAGCGCCTCGGCGAACGCCCCAGGCGTCACGTCACCAAAATACTCGGCGAACCGCTCGGGAAACTGCTCAGCCAACCCCACGAACTCGTGCGTCAGGCCCCGATCGGCAAGCTCCAGCGCCGTCAGCTCAGGTTGATCCTTGTAGATCGTCCACGGCAACGCCCCCATCACGATGAACGCGAAAATGAAGAACGCCAGCCCCGCGATAACCAGCACACCGGATTTAGACTCAAACATCGATCTTCCCGCCCGAAACTATCCCCCCCGATACCGCCGCACCATTTCGGCCCATCGAGGCTGTCTTCACCATATTGTACAAGAACAGAAACTGCGCGAGGATCATCGCACCCCCCGCATACGTCCGCACCAACCAGAACGGCGTCGACGCCCGAAGCGTCTCCTCCCAGATCATCAGTGCGTCCCACGCGAACCCCTGAACCAAACCGGCCATCGTCAGATCCAATACCATCACCAGCATGCCGATGGCTGACAGCCAGAAATGCCACGAGTTGAGCTTCGCACTGTACCATCCCGAAGCGCCCACCAGCCTTGGAAACAGGTAGGTCATCATGCCCAGAATCCAGAACCCGAACACGCCGAACATCACCAAGTGCGCGTGCCCAACGACCCAGTCACTGAAGTGGATGATCCGCTGGAACGTCAGGGTCACCTGAAACGCACACTGCAGACACGTCGTGAAGTAAAACACCATGCCCACGTAGAACCAACGAATCGGCAGGTTCGTTCGCAATGCGTCCCCCGAACCCCGTAGCGTCGCGAAGAAGTTCACGATCACCGTCGTCACTACCAACTCGACCGCGATGGTCGCAAGAATGGCGCCGTGTTGCAGGAACATCGGAATCGGCGTGTACAAGAAGTGGTGAATCCCGTTCAGCGGATAGAAAAACGCCAACCCCCAGAACCCCACCAAACTCAGACCGTGGCTCCATATCGGCTTCTTCAGAATGATTGGCACGAAGTAGTACATCAATCCCCACCCGATCGGCGTCACAAACAAACCGACGAGATCGTGAATGAACAACCCGATGATCGCCCCGCTGGCTGTCCCCCCGATCCAATACTGCGGGAAGAAATTCCCCATCGTGTACGTCAGCGCCGTCCAGACAAGCGCCGCGATGAAATACCACAGCGACACATACATCGGACCCTTGAACCGAATCACCGGCGTCAGCATGTTGGCGCCGACCAGCAGCAATCCTAAAACCGCCACCGGGTCGATCCACACCGGCGTCTCGCCCCATTCAACCGCCTGCGCCTCACCCGCCAGCAATCCGACGGCCGTCGATAGGACGATCAACTGCCAAACCACGAAGATCAACCACGACAGTTTGTCGCTGAGGACCGACCGAAGCGTCAAGCGCGGAACCGCCCAGTGCAACCCCCCGAGAAACGCGTTCGCAATGAATCCATACGCCAACCCGTTCGTATGCAACATCCGAACTCGGCCCGGCGAAAGCCACTCGATCCCCGCGAACGGATAAGACTGTAGAAACGTCAGCGAATACGCCAGGCCCGCCAGAAGCGCGATGATGAAAAACGTGAACGAGGCTACGAAGTAGCACAACACCACCCGCTCGTTCACAAGCGGAAGCGATTCAGCACGGTCCAGACCCGCCACGCGCGGCGGGCCGGCAGCGATCGTCGTCATGAACTACTCCTCCTCTTCCTCTTCTTCCTCGTCATCGCCCCCGCCCGACTCAGCCCGAAGCGCGTCGCCGACCACCGGCTCCCAACGCTCCTTGGTCACATCCATCCCCCGATCACGCACCCGAAACGAACCCTGCGCCAAAAGCGCCGGACGCTGGGCGATCAAATCCTGAACATAGTACGCCAACGCCCACAGGTCGCCCCGCGTCGACAGATGCCCGTCGCCAGCTGCCGATTCGATCTCGATCGAGTCCACCCAGGTCGGCATCGCCGTTCCGGTGATCCCAGCCGCGATCGATCGATACAACACCTCGATCGAACGCCCCGCCCGAACGAAGTCACGATGGAAGTCTGGCACATACACCACATCCCCCAACGTGCTAAGACGCGCCACCGGCTTGTCCAAATCATCCCGAAACTCGCTTCGCGGAGCGTTCTCGAACATCGCCAGCTTCTCGTTGATCCCGTTCGCGTCCAGATAGGCTGCGTGACACGTCCAACACGTCGCCAGACCGTGATACACCGCCTCACCACGAGCGATCGCTGCGCTCTTGTCCAGTGACATCGCGTACGGATTCTCGGCGATCGGCATCGAAGCCGCCGGATCATCCGTAGTCCAACGCGCCGAAAACGTCTTGATATATGCCACCAACGACCAACGCTCCCGCTCCGGCAACAGCCGCCACGGAGGCATCGACGTGCCCTTCAAGCCCCTGGTGATGGTGTCAAACAGATCTCGATCCGTCGGCAGCTCACCGCTCCTACGCGAACTGAACTTGAACTTACTGCGCGTGAAGTCGCGCGGCGGCGGATGCAGCGCCCAACTTCCCGTACCCTCCCCGTCCCCATTCTCACCGTGACATCCAACGCAATACGACTCGTACCCGCGGCGACCCTCCTCAAGAAGCGTCTGATCCACCGAAACCTGATACCCCGTGTCAGACGGCTGCTCCGCTCCGACCGGCGCGCGGTCGTTCGGAACGCACCCGCCGACCATGACCATCGCCGCGAGGAGACACCCGCTTCGCCTAAACATCATTGCGCCTTTCCTTGCGATCCCGGACCGATTGCCGACGCCGCCGGCGGATTGAAAGCCCCCCAGCGATCAACCAGAAGAAGTGTCCACACAAACGCCAGATGCGTCGCGAGCCCCACCCACCACGGGATCATCTCCACGATCCAGTTCCCACCGATCAGCGCAGGCTGAATCCATGAAAGCAAAACGTAGAAGTTGATCACCCACAACGCCATCCCCGCCACCGTCACCGCCATAAAACGCGCCGTCCCCGACGAACTCGCGAAAAACCGGCTCAGCATCATGTGGATCGGAATCCCCAGAAACGCCCCCGTGCACAGATACAACCCGCAGCCGCCAGCCACGGCGAATCCGTCGTTAATCTCCAGAGCCCGCGCCCCGAGAGGGAATGTCATGTACACCTTGACCAACTGAAAAGGTGCTTCACCCGCGATCGGAGCCCCGATGATGTTGAACAGCAGACTCGCGCACGCACCGATGAACCCAAGCACCATCCCCGCCAGAACGTGATAGGCGGTGTAGTACTCGCTCGGCGCCCACGGGCGAAGCGGCGTCTCCACCAACTCAGCCTCCAGGCGCGCGACCTCACCGCGCAACCGCTCCAACTCGCGAACCCGCTCCGTCCGGTCCATGATAAGAGTCCTCCACCCGCGACGCGGACTCGAATTGAGAATATCGAACAGCAAATGGCAAAGCCGACCCGACGAGCCCGCCGCTACACACCGCGCGCCCGGGAAGTCTCCGCCGTCCGCGCGCACCTGTCAACAGCAATGTCAGAGCCACTCAAGCCCGCCACCCGGACGAAACATGACCACATTGGTGACACTTCCCCCTCTTCCACCGCCCCTCACACCGGCGACTCGACGGAAATCACGGCCAGGAACAGGAGGCCACCCAACACCGTCAACGTTGCAATCAACAGCCCAACACCGTAAAGCGTTTTTGCGCCGTCGTTCATCCCAGCGTACGTCGGTCGCCCACCTCGACGCCTCGCCAGCCGCGTCGTTACGAACCCACACACCCAGTCCCAGTGCATCACCAAATGCAGCAACACCGCCAGTGTCAGTATCCCGTGGCAGCCAAAGCTCACCCGCGACCAGCCATCGTACCCCAGCCCCCAAAGACGCCACCCAGCAGCCTCGGGCCCCGGCGGAAACGCGAAACGCACCACACTCGTGATCCATACGGTGGTCAGGAACAACGCCAGCAGCGTCGCGTCCAGCCCAAAGTTGATCGCTGCCCGCGAGACCTTCATTCCTTGTACTCAACCCATGCGATTCCGAACGACCGTGCCCGCCCACCGCGTCCCGTTTTCCGTTTTTCGGCTTTCCCCCCCCCATCGCCTTCTCTCGCCGGATTATGCTCGTACCAACCCCGCTGTCCAATTCCAACCAACGTCGGAACCTCACCGAAACCCGCGATCAAACCACCTTCTGACGGATCACTTCGGTTGTGGGCCGAAACGCACTGCGTTACGATCGTCGCGTTGCATGTTGTGCCCAACTCGGCGATTCCGCAGCCAAAGCACACCAAGGAGACCAGTCATGAATTGCGTTGCATTGGTTACCGACATGATCTTCGAGACGAAGATCCGAACCACGGCGGACTCGATCGGCGTGAGTGTCGAAACAACCGCGTCCATCGACGAATTCCGCGCCGCCCTCGACGCCACTTCCCCGGGACTTGTCATCGTCGATCTGAACGTTACCTGCGGATCACCCGCCGAAGCCGTCGGTGTCGCCAAAGCTCACCCGTCTGCCCCCAGAGTTCTGGCCTACTGTTCGCACGTACAGACCATTGAGATGCGCGCAGCCGAGGACGCCGGCGCGGACGAAGTCTGGCCTCGCTCCCGGTTCAACACTCGACTGCCCCTTCTTCTTCAGGATTTGATGAACGACTCCACTGCGCGATGACCGCGCCC
>JAJDDS010000448.1 GCA_029260195.1 Phycisphaerae bacterium | reverse complement strand
GAATCCGCGTCAACATGTCGGCGATCGGATCGCTCCACATTTTTCGTCAAACCCTTCCGTTGCCGAATTCCCTGTCCATCGCGGGGTCGCCGATCCACTCGTCGGACCAGCCCCACAACGGGTCACCAACTGGCTTTGCGCACACCCGGGATCATCCCCATGTGCGCCAGCTCCCGAAAACAAATACGACAGAGTCGAAACTTGCGATACACGGCTCGCGACCGTCCGCATCGTTCGCACCGACGAACCTTTCGCGTGCTGAACTTCGGCGTAGCCTTCGACTTGTAAATCCAAGCGGTAGTAGCCATATCAGTTCTGCTCCGCTTCCGCAGTCTTGCGGAACGGCATTCCCAACATCGTGAGCAGCGTCCGCGCGTCCGAATCATTACGGGCTGTTGTCACAAATGTGATGTTCATGCCCTGAAAATGCTCAACCTTGTCAATGTCGATCTCGGGGAAGATCGTCTGCTCCGCGAGCCCCATCGAGTAATTTCCCTGGCCGTCGAAGCTGGTCGGGCTCAATCCGCGAAAGTCACGCGTACGTGGGACAGCCGAGTTAATCAGACGGTCCACGAACTCGTACATTCTTCGGCCGCGAAGCGTCACCTTGGCGCCGATATCGTAGCCCTCGCGCAACTTGAAATTCGAGACGCTCTTTTTCGCCTTGCAAATGACCGCCTTCTGTCCCGTGATCATCGCCAGATCCTTGGACGCCGTTTCAAGCCGCTTCTTCTCCTGAAGCGCCTTGCCCAGGCCCATCGAGACCACCACTTTGGTCAACCGCGGAATGGCGAGCGTGTTCTTAATGCCAAGCTCACCACCCAGGCTTCCCTGGATCTCGTCGAAATACTGCTTCATCAAGCGTCCCATGGCTGCTCGTTTCCGTACACGCTACTCTGAATTTTTGCTCACCACGCCGAGCACTGTGCCGGCGGTCGTCACACGACGCTTCTCAATCAACTTCCCGTTCACATCGCGATCCAACTCGAATTGCGCCCGCAAACCCCGCCCCGCCTTCGGATCGAATGGCAAGACGTTGGAAATATGGATCGACGCCTCCTTTTGGATGCGACCACCCTGCGGATTCCGGCGCGTCGGGCGCACATGCCGATAGACCAGATTCACACCTTCGACGAGCACAACGTTACGCGTCTCGTCGACACGCAAGACCTTGCCCCGCGCGCCCTTGTGATCCCCGCTGATCACTTCGACGACGTCATCACGTCTGATCTTCGATGCCATCCCATTCCGTTCAAAATTCACGCGAGCGACTAGGCCCCACGGCACCCGGAATCACTCGGTCAGACCACTTCCTCAGCCAGCGAGACAATCTTCATGAACCCGCGTTCACGCAGCTCCCGCGCCACCGCACCGAATATACGCGTTCCTCGAGGCTCGTTGTTCGCGTCCAGCAGGACCACCGCGTTTCGGTCGAAACGAACACAACTCCCATCCGGCCTTCGCGTCGAGCGCTTGGATCGAACGACTACCGCCTTCGCCTTACGCCGCGTCGCACGGTCCTTGCGACTGCTGCCGCCAGTGAACTCACTGTTCGGCAACGCCTTCTTGACCGTAACGACCACGATGTCGCCAATCGACGCGGTCTTGAGGCGCTTCTTGCCATGACGCGCGGTGCTTCCACCCAGTACGGTAATGACCTGAGCCTCTTTGGCTCCGGTGTTATCCGCCACGTCAACTCTCGTCTGCATTTGGATCATGGTGTATGAGGCCTCAATACGCCGTCAGAGCAGCGAGCGCTACTTCGCCCGCCTGACGATGCGAACCAATCTCCAATTCTTCGTTTTGGACAACGGGCGACACTCCGCCACCTCAACCCGGTCGCCGATCTGCGCCTCATTGCCTTCATCATGCACGTGCAACGCCGTACGCCGGTTCATGATCTTGCCGTACTTTTTGTGCTTCACCGAGAACGCACACACGACCTTGATGGTCTTTTCACTCTTGTCCGACGCAACGACGCCCACGCGCGTCTTACGTTTCCGTCGTACCGCAACCGTTCCAGACTCGATCGTGCCTTGCATTACCACCTCAGGCTTCCCGCAATCATGACACACGCGCTTCCGTTCGTCAGCTCTACGCCCGTGCCTGCTTGCTGGCCAACGCTTCCAGGTGACGCTGGTATTGCTCAATGTTCGATTCCCCGCGCTCACGCAGCACGGTCAGAATCCGGGCAATGTCCCGCCGGGTCGCACCAACCTGGTTCGAGTTTTGCAGCTTCTCCGTCACCGCCTGAGCCCGCAGGTCAAACGTGTGCCGACGAAGTCGCTCCAACTCATTGTGGAGCTCCTCACTGTTCATTTCCCTGATCTCAGCGATTTTCACAGCGTCCAGACCTCTACAAACCGTGGCGACGAATCACAAAACGACAGCGGACCGGCATCTTCGATGCGACACGGACCATCGCCTGACGTGCGACATCCTCTTCAACACCGCCAACCTCGTACAACATCGTGCCCTCCCGCACTCGAGCCACCCATTGGGCAGGCTCGCCTTTCCCCTTGCCCATCCGCGTTTCAAGCGGCTTTGCGGAAATCGGCTTGTGCGGAAAAATCCTCACATAGACACGCCCTTCGCGGTGCAGGAAGTGCGTGGCAGCCACACGGCCGGCTTCGATTTGCCTCGCGGTAATCCACTTGCACCCGAGCGCCTGAATTCCGTATTCACCATAGGCGACCGTGTTTCCGCGCGTCGCCTTCGCAGGGATCCGGCCCCGCTGCGACTTACGGAACTTCACACGTTTCGGCATCATCGCCATGAAACTAACTCCAGCAGACCATCAAGGCCCCACGCAACTCAACGCGCCATCACCAATCTCTAACCACGCTTGAAACGCCGACCGCCACGGGCGCCGCCACGCGGCTGGACGTCGATCGCTTCCGCCTCTTCCCCGTACCGTCCCCGGTACAGCCAAACCTTCACGCCGATGGCGCCCGTTTTGGTCACCGCTTCGGTGAATCCGTACTGCACGTTCGCCTGCAGCGTGTGCAACGGAATCGATCCGCGCAGTTGTGTCTCTTTGCGGGCCATCTCGGCGCCGCCGAGACGTCCACCGATCTTGATCTTGATCCCCTTCGCGCCGGCGGCCATCGCCGTCTCACAGCGCTGCTTGAGGATGCGACGGAAACTGCCACGCTTCTTCAACTGCTCTGCGATCCCGTCCGCCACCAGTTGGGCATCGAGGTCCGGATGCTTGATCTCGACGATATTGACCGCGATCTTCCGATCGATCAGATCCTCAAGATCGTCCTTAAGCTTGTCGACTTCCGCACCCTTGGGGCCGATAACCAAGCCCGGCCTCGCGGTGTGCAAAACAACCTTCACCTCACTACTGGTCCGCTCGATCTCGGTCCGCGCCACCGCCGCATACGGCGGCTGCTTGTTAAATCGCCGGTTGACGAACACCCGGATATTATTGTCCTCGGTCAGGAACTCGCCGTAGGCTGCCTTCGGCGCGTACCACCGTGACGACCACCCCTCGGTGATGCCGACCCGGAAACCATGCGGATGGACTTTCTGTCCCACGTGACGCTCCAATTGCCCGCGCTACGGCGCCGGCTTCCTCCCGCCGGACGAAACGCGATTCGACGCGATTTATGACTTCTCCGACACCTGAACAATCAGGTGACTCATTCGCTTCTGGATCGGATGGGCGCGGCCTCGATCCTTCGGACGCCAGCGCTTCATGATCGGGCCTTCGTCAACACGGGCCTCAGAGACGAAAAGTCGCCCCATGTCAGCCTCCTGCTCGTTGGCGTTGCTCATCGCCGACTTCAGGACCGTCGAGATCAGGACGGACCCACGCCGCGGATTGAACCGTAGCGCGTCGATCGCCTGCTGGCAGGACATACCGCGAATCAACGCGATCACCGCCCGAGCCTTACGCGGTGCGATCCGCGCGAAACGATGCTTGGCGATCCAGGCCCGTTTTTCTGTTATCGTATCCGCCACGATTCACCTCAAAAAAACGGCGACGCTAACGCCTGCCGCCACCGCCCGAGTGCCCCTTAAACGTCCGCGACGGAGCGAACTCTCCGAGCTTGTGACCGACCATATCCTCGGTCACGAACAGGGAAAGGAACCTGTTACCGTTGTGTATTTCAAACTTCTGCCCCACGAACTCCGGAACGATCGTGCAGCGCCGGGCCCAGGTGCGGATTGCCGCCCCGCCGCCAACGTCTTTTGCAGCAATCACCTTCCGGTAGAGCTTCTCGTCCACGAACGGACCCTTTTTTTGCGAGCGCGTCATCGCTATACTCAACCAGACGTTTCGGTTACCAGCCATCGAAACCGGGGTTCGAGCCATTCCGCTCGCCTCCGGTCACACCGGGCCTTCAACTTATTTTTTGGGCAACGATACTTGCCCGTATCGGACAGTCTTACGCCGACGCAAGATGCGCCGACTCGATACCTTACGTGGGTTGCGGGTCCGCCCGCCCTTGGCGAGCCGGCCCCAGGCGTTGCACGGATGGCGTCCGCCACCGCTGCGCCCCTCGCCACCGCCCAACGGGTGCGCCACCGGATTCATCGCCGTCCCGCGGACTCGCGGACGACGCCCCATGTGGCGCTTGGTCCCCGCCTTGCCAATGCTGCGATTCTGATGATCCAGATTGCCGATCTGACCCAGCGTCGCCCGACACTCCACACGCACCTGGCGCATCTCGCCGGACGGCATGACCAACGTGGCCCAGTCGCCTTCGCGGGCGAGCAGGCGCGCCGAAGCGCCAGCGCTGCGGGCAAGCTTTCCGCCCTGGCCGATGTTCATTTCCACGTTGTGGACGTCCATCCCGACGGGGATATTCTTCAAGGGCATGGCGTTACCGAGCTTGGGTTCCACATCGGGACCACTCTCGATCCGATCACCGACCCGCACGCCGTTCGGCGACAAGATATAGCGCTTTTCGCCGTCCTCGTACGCCAGCAAGGCAATGTTGCAGGTTCGGTTCGGATCATACTCAACCGACTCGACCCTCGCGGGACACCCGTCTTTGTTGCGACGGAAATCGATACGCCGATAGAGCTTACGCGCGCCCCCGCCCCGATGCCACGCGGTGATCTTGCCGTGGTGATTTCGCCCACCCTTTCGGGTGATTCGCTCGGTCAACGATTTCTCGGGACGCTTCCGCTTGTCCGAGATCTCACCGAAGTCGTTTAGGGTCGCGTGACGGCGACCGGGCGAGGTTGGCTTGAGTCGTCTGATGCCCATGCTGAATCAAAAAAAACGCGTCGAATCGACGCGGCCCTATCATCCTCTAGAACAAATCAATGTGGCTGTTGGCGTCGAGACTGATCACCGCCTTCTTCCAGCCACGCGTCTTGCCTCGCGTCATCCGAACGCGCCGCGACTTACCGAGGCGGTTCGCCGTGCGAACGCTCAGAACATTCACGTTATAGATCTTTTCGATCGCTTCCTTGATCATCGGCTTGGAGGCGTCGGGATGGACCTCGAAGGCGAACGAACCACCCCGCGCACGCTTGTGCGCCGTCGCGGCGAACGACTGGGTGGACTGGTACGTCCCTTTCTCGGTCACCAGAGGCCTCTTGATAATCAAGTGAATATCCATCGTATCCCTGTTCCCGCGCTACGCGCCGCCATCCACCGGTGCCACGCCGACCTTCTTAGGACCTGCCACCAACGCGTCGAACGCCGATCGCGTCATCACCAGCTTCTTGCGACGCAAAACGTCATAGGCGTTCACCTCGCTCAGCGGACGCACCTCGGCCCCCGCAATATTCCGTCCCGAAAGATGCAGATTACGGTCAGCCCGATCCATCGCCAACAGGAACCCGCGGTCCGCGCCGATCGCGATCATGATTGACGCGAGACGCTTGGTGCTGGGCCCCTCAAAGTCCAACCCGTCCACGATCGCAACACCCTGACGCACGATCTTCGCGAGAATCGCGTTGTTCCGGGCCAGACGCCGCATCTTCTTGTTCAAGCCTTGTTTGTAGTTCTGATCACCCTTGGCAAACGCAACGCCGCCACCGCGACGCAGATTCGTCCGCCGAGCCCCCATACGAGCATTTCCGGTACCCTTCTGACGGAACAGCTTGCGCGTCGAACCCGAGACCATGCCTCGGCTTCGCGTCGCACTCGTGTTCTGGCGGGCATTCGCCTGATACGCGACGATCGCCTGCTTGAGCAACTGAGGCCGTACCCGACCGCCCAGCAACTCGGGATCAATCTCCACGTCGCCAGCCGCCCGTCCCTGCCCGTCATATACCGGTATGCTCAACATCGATCGCTAGCTCTTCGTCTTTGAAATACGCACGACCACCATTCCACCAGCTGGACCCGGCAGACTACCTTCAATTAGCAACAGATTCCGCTCGCGATCGACGCCGACCAACTTCATGTTGCGCTGCGTTGTTCGCGTGTGCCCGAAGTGACCGGGCATCTTCTTGCCTTTCTTGACGCCACGCCCCAAACCGATATTCGAGTGCCCGCCAATGCTGCCGGCTGACCGATGCTTGCGCTCTACACCGTGGGTCGCCTGCTGGCCACCAAAACCGTGCCGCTTCATCACACCCGCGAACCCCCGGCCCTTCGACGTGCCGGTGACATCCACGTAGGCCACTCCCTCGACGAACTGTTCAACCGTCAAGACGTCGCCCGGTGAGACATCAGAGGCGACCGAGAGACGAATCTCCCGCGAGAATCGCTTAGGCCCCGAACCCGCTTTCGCGGCATGACCGATCAACGGCTTCGTCGACCGATGCGGCTTGACGTCCTTGAATCCCATCTGAACCGCGTGGTACCCGTCACAGTCAGGCGTGCGGACCTGAAGGACCGTACACGGTCCCGCCGATACGACGGAAACCGGGGTTACCGCGCCCTTGTCGTCACAGACGCGAGTCATTCCGACTTTCGTACCCAAGATCGCGGGGATCATGCTGATGCTCTACTCAAGGACCGCCCAACGGCGGATAACTTCGGACTCTGAGAAAACCGCGCCGCAGTGTTGGCGGAACAAGCACCTGCCGCCCGCGCGAGTGGCGACAAAACGCGGACGGACATTCACCGCCGCGCCAATCGACACCAAATTACCGATTACGCCTTTATCTTGACGAACACGCCTGCGGGAACCACCAGGCGATTCAACGCCTCGATCGTACGCGCCGTCGGCTCGTAAATGTCAACGATGCGCTTGTGCGTTCGAATCTCGAACTGCTCACGCGATTTCTTGTCGATGTGCGGACCACGCAGAACCGTGTAGCGCTCGATGCGCGTCGGTAACGGGATCGGACCCAGCACTCGGGCGCTCGTGCGCTTTGCGTGCTCCACGATGGCCTTGGAAGAGAGGTCCAACGCCCCGGGGTCGTATGATTCCATCCGAATTCGTATTCTTTCGCTAGCGGACAAGTCGCCTATCCCACACGCCGGTCATGGTTTTTCCATTGGGAGACCCCAAGTCCGGTGAGGGTAGTCACTTCCTCGATCCTGTCAACGCCACTTCCGCCCTTTTTTCCGGCGAAATCGCTTGACAGATATGGAATGCATTGTCACAATACGTTTTCCTGCTGCACTGTAGGCGACTCGAGCACGATTCTGCCCGTCAAGTCGCAGCCGCAGCGTAGTGCGACATCTCCATACTCGCGGTCGCCCGCCCTTGCGAGAGGCTGCGGAGGCTCGTCGCGTAACCGAAAAGCGCCCGGAGCGGAACCTCCGCGTCGACGATCCGGTACTGCCCCCGAATGTCGGTGCCCGTGATCGTCGCGCGCCGGGCATTCAGGTCGCTGTTCACGGGGCCGAAGTACTCGTCCGGAACGACCACCTCGACCTTCATGATCGGTTCGAGCACTACCGGCGACGCCTCGCGCATCGCCGACTCGAACGCCATGACGGCTGCGTGTTCGAACGCCATCTCCGTGCTGTCCTCATCATGCATTTCCGCGTCCACCAGCGTCGCCCGCCACTGGATTACCCGGCATCCGCGTACCACGCCGCTCAGCGCCGCAGCCGCCACGCCTTGCTCGATGGCGGCCACGAACTCCGGACGAATGCGATCGTGCCCAATTGTGTTGACGAAGAGTGACAGGGGTCCGTCACTTGTGCGTGGGAGTGACTCCAGGCGCAGCCTGACAATCGCGTAGTGATTCCGCCCGCCCGTCTCGCGAACAAACCGTCCCTCGCCCTCTCCCGTCGCCGTCACCGTCTCACGAAACGACACCCGTGGCTGCCCGACGCGCGTCTCCACATTCATTACATCTTGCAGACGCTTAACCAATACGTCGAGATGCAGTTCGCCCATCCCCGAGATCAGCATCTGCCCGGTCTCTTCGTTGACGGTGACGTTAAACGTCGGATCCTGCCGCGACAGCGCCTCCAGCGACACGATCAGTTTATCACGATCCCGCGACGACATGGGCTCGATCGACCGGCTGATGACCGTCTGCGGGAACTCGATCCGTTCCAACAGCACTGGCTGACGCTGCTCGCAGAGCGTGTGTCCGGTCAGCGCTTCCTTCGGGCCGATGACCGCCACAATATCTCCCGCCGTCGCAGTTTCCAGCTGCTCCCGTTTCTTGGCGAACATGCGGAACAGTCGAGTGATGTTCTCCTTGCCCCCTGTGGCTGAGTTGAACACGCGCGATCCACGCCGCAGCGTGCCCGAGTAAACGCGCACGTAATACAAGTCGACCGGCTTGTCGGCGACGATCTTGAACACGAGCGCCGCGAATGGACCTTCGCCATCGGGGCGCAGCTCGATCTCCCGCCCACCACCGTCCGTCGACTTCGCAAGCACGGGGGGAACGTCCAGCGGCGACGGGAGGAAGTCGCACACGGCGTCCAACAACCGCTGAACACCCTTGTACCTCAGGGCCGATCCGCACAGCACTGGCTGGAGCGTGTTCGAGATCGTCGCCGCGCGCAGTCCCGCGCGCAGCTCTGCCTCGCTCAGTTCGTCGTCGTTGACGTATCGGTCCATCAGCGCGTCGGATGTTTCAGCCACGCGCTCCTCGAGCTCATGCCGCCACCGCCTCGCGTCGTCCATCAGCTCGTCGGGGATCTCCCGAACCTCGAACGGCGTCCCGAGCGCATCGTCGCCCCAGTGGATCGCACGCATCTCCAGCAAGTCCACCAGCCCCGCGAAATGGTCCTCCGCGCCGATCGGAATCTGTACGGCTACCGGATTCGCCGACAAACGCTCGCGGATCGATTGTATCGACGCGTCAAAGTCCGCCCCCACCTTGTCCATCTTGTTGATGAGGCAAATCCGCGGGACCGAATACCGATCGGCCTGCCGCCAGACCGTCTCGCTTTGAGCTTCGACACCCTCTTTCGCGTCGAACACAGCCACCACGCCATCCAACACCCGCAGAGATCGCTCAACCTCCGCGGTGAAATCAACGTGGCCGGGCGTGTCGATCAGATTGATGGTGTGCCCTCGCCACGGACAGGTGACGGCGGCCGAGTAGATGGTAATACCGCGCTGCTGCTCCTGCTCATCAAAGTCGGTCGTGGTAGTCCCGTCGTCGACCTCGCCCATGCGATGCGTGCGGCCGGTGTAGTACAGGATACGCTCGGTGGTCGTCGTCTTCCCCGCGTCAATGTGCGCCGCGATCCCGATATTCCGAACTTTGCTCAGCGCGTCACTCATGGCGCCCTCTCGAACGACTTTCTCGCCCGCGTCGACACACCGCTTCCGTCTCGATCAGCCACTTCCGCACTCACACAATGTCGGGAACCAATACGCAGACACCGGACCAAGCCGTGCGCGGTCGACGGCAGGCCATCGCCGGTCGCATCGGCGCCAATCGCACCTCCCGCGTCGGCGCCACGCCCCCCCCTCGACACCCATCGCCTGACGATAAGCCCATCGAGTTGGAAATGAAAGATTGGGACGACCGAGCCCGCAACGACGACCAACCCCGTCGTCCCGTGCAGGTTCTCGCCGCTCCGCCCCGCAATTGCCACCGGCCTGCGAGCGGGACCCGCCTACCAAGCGAAGTGGGCAAACGCCTTGTTCGCGTCAGCCATGCGGTGGATGTTCTCACGCGTCGTCATCGCGGAACCCTCGCCTTTGTAGGCGTCCATGATTTCCTGTGCGAGGAAGTCACGCATCGCCCGCCCCTTCTTACCGCGAACGGCGTTGATGATCCAACGAATCGCCAGCGCCTGCTGCCGCCGCCGGTTTACTTGCATCGGAACCTGATAGTTCGATCCGCCGACACGTTTCGACCGGACTTCGATGTTCGGCTTGGCATTGTTGATCGCCGTCTCGAACACCTCGCCGGGCGACACGTCCTTGATCCGCTTCCCGATCAAGTCCATTGCGTCGTAGAAGACCCGCGTCGCGGTGCTCTTCTTCCCGTCCAGCATCAAGCAGTTGATAAACTTGCTGACGACCT
>JAJDDS010000447.1 GCA_029260195.1 Phycisphaerae bacterium | reverse complement strand
CTCGCTCGACTGGGCGATCAACTGGGGGCGCACCAGCAGCATTTGGCCCATGACATTCGGGCTCGCGTGCTGTGCGATTGAGATGATGGCTGTCGGCGCGTCGCGATTTGACATCGATCGATTTGGCGCCGGCGCCTTCCGCGCCTCGCCGCGCCAGGCGGACCTAATGATCGTCGCCGGCACGGTGACCTACAAGAGGGCTAGCCGATTGACACGACTCTACAACCAGATGCCCGATCCGAAGTACGTGATCGCAATGGGCGCCTGTACCGTCGGCGGCGGCCCCTACTTCAAGCACGGATATCACGTCGTTAAGGGTGTCGACCTGGTCGTGCCGGTGGATGTCTACATCCCGGGATGCCCGCCACGCCCGGAGGCGTTGCTCGAAGGACTCATGCGGCTACAGGACAAGATCAAGCATCAGACCCGCGCCAAAGACGCGGTTTTGCAGGTGAAGGAAACGGTATTGGCCAACTAGGGACGCGCATGGCACCTGAGAAAATCTGCGACATTTTGAAACAACGGTTTCCGAACGCCGTCACCGCGGCCGTGCTCGACGCGCGACGACCGTACGCGACTGTCGCAGCCGAACAATGGCGGGAAGTGGCGACGTGTCTGCGGGATGATCCCCGCTGCGCATTCAACATGTTGCAGTGCATCTCCGCCATCGACCTGCTCGAGGACAACAGGCTGGCAGCCGTCTACGATTTCTTCTCGGTACCCATCAAAGGGGTCGGGCCTTGTCCCAGGCTCAAACACCACTTCGCCGTCCGCGTCGTGGTGGATCGGGACAACCCGCACATCCCGTCGGTGAGCGACATCTGGCCAGCGGCGGATTGGCATGAACGCGAAGCCTTCGACATGATGGGTATCGTCTTCGACGGGCACCCCGACCTGACGCGCATCCTCTGTCCCGACGATTGGGAGGGCTTCCCGCTGCGAAAAGACTACGAATTCCCAACCGAGTATCACGGGATACCAGCCACCACCGAACACCAGTTGACCAACCCGAGACACTAGCCGCTGATTCAAAAGGCCAATGGCTGACACGCTCCTCGAATCGCAACCGGACCTCATGCTGGACATCGACAAGTCCGAGCAGGGTGACGTCCGCACCGAAGAGATGCTGGTGAACATGGGCCCTCAGCACCCCGCGACGCACGGCGTCCTACGGGTGGTCTTGCGTACCGACGGCGAACTCGTGCTCGAAGCCGTTCCGCACATCGGATACCTGCATCGCTGCGCCGAGAAGATCGGCGAGAACCTGCAGCCCTACCAATACATTCCCTACACCGACCGGATGGACTATCTGGCGGGCATGAACAACAACCAAGCCTTCGCCATCGCGATCGAACGGCTCGCGGGAATCGAGGTTCCGGAGCGAGCAAAGTACATTCGCGTCATCTTCGCCGAACTCAACCGCATCGCATCCCACTTGGTGGCGCTCGGAACGTACGGGCTGGACATGGGGGCGTTCACGCCGTTCCTCTACATGTTCCGTGAGCGCGAGATGATCCTCGACCTGTTCGAGTCCACCTGCGGCGCTCGGCTGACCTACAGCTACATCAACGTCGGCGGGGTCCACGACGACTTTCCGGATCGGTTCCTCGATGTGCTCGAGGAATTCCTGGACTACTTCGAGCCCAAGATCGAGGAATACAATCAGCTCCTCAGCTACAACCATATTTTTGTCAAACGGACCGCCAACGTCGGTGTCATCAGCCCCGACGACGCGGTCCGCTGGGCGCTCACCGGCCCCGTACTCCGCGGCAGCGGGATCAACTGGGATTTGCGCAAGAGCACCCCATACGAGATTTATGACCGGTTCGACTTCGACATCCCCATCGGCCTGCCCGGCGGCAGCGAGCGGATTCCGAGATCGGTCGTCGTCGGTGATTGCTGGAACCGCTACTTCGTTCGCCTGGTCGAGATGGAGCAGTCCTGCCGCATCATCCGGCAAGCCATGAAGCAGATTCCCGAGGGCAAGATCCTGGCGAACAAACTGAAGAACCTCAAGCTGCCCAATGACGAGGTCTACGTCGAAATCGAGAATCCGCGTGGACAACTGGGCTTTTACATACGCGGCGACGGGTCCGCCATTCCGTCGCGGGTCAAGGCGCGGGGACCGAGCTTCTGCAACATCTCCGTGCTCAACCACATAGGCAAGGGCTGCCTGCTGGCGGACATACCCGCCATCGTCGGCAGCATCGACATCGTGATGGGCGAGTGTGATCGATGAACGCTGCCAGCGTACCGGAAACGCGGAGTCCTCTTGGAGCGGCAGCACGCTTTCGGAGCGCGCGCGCCTCGGTTGTCATGCCGAGGAAGCGAAGCGACCGAGGAATCTGGCCGGCAGAGCGCGATCGGAGAGAATCCTCGCCGCGCTCGGAATGACAGAAGACTGTTCGCAAAACTGAATTGGTCGGAGTGAGTTGGTGACACAAATGTCCGTCCCCTGGCGACCCAGGGGCAAAGCAAAGTTCGATGGACCGGCTGGAATGGTCGCGGGCGGCGCCAAGACGGTGTTCGCGATCTTCGCGCCGTTCGTTCGTGCGTTCCCCGGCGCGATCATGCTTAGCGCTGTGTTCGGCACCATCGTTGCAGTCTGGGCTCACTACCTGCTCTTCGAGGTCGTCGACATCGCCCTCATCGGCTCAACCTTCAACATCCCAGCCAACACCGGACTGCTGGGCGGGCCGCTGACGGTGGAGGAAGCCAGATCCGCACTGACGCAGATTGGCGCTCCAGCAGCCGGTTTTCTTTGCTATCTGTTATACCCCGTTCAATACGGCTTGGTCCGCGACCTCGTCGCTGCCGGCGGCATACTCGGGTTCATCTCGGTCATCCCGCTGTACACGATCTGGTGGGAACGCAAAGTCGCCGGTCGCATTCAGTCGAGAACCGGACCGATGCGCGTCGGCGGGTGGCATGGCTGGTCACAGTCGATGGCCGACGGGATCAAGCTGATTTGCAAAGAGGATCTCTGCCCCGCCGGTGCGGACAAACCGTTGTTCAAGCTCGCACCCTATCTTGCCTTCGTCCCGGCGATTCTGGCGTTCTTCGCCCTGCCCTTCGGAACCTACTGGGTATTCCGCCAACTCGACGTCGCTCTGGTCTTCATCCTGGCCATGCTCGGCATCGAGGTGCTCGGCGTCATCATTGCCGGCTGGGCAAGCAACAACAAATGGAGCGTCTATGGCGCCATGCGGGAAGCCTGCCAGATGGTCTCCTACGAAATCCCAATGGGCATGGCGCTGCTCATCCCAATCATGTGCGTCGGAACGCTAAGCCTCACCACCATCGGCGACACCCAGTCCGGCGGGTGGACCTCGTGGATCGTGTTTCGCAGCCCGTTTACCTTCGCGGCTGCGCTCGTGTACTACATCGCGTCGCTGGCCAGTTGCAAACGCGCCCCGTTCGACCTCCCCGAGTCCGAGAGCGAGCTGGTGGCTGGGTTCCATACGGAGTATTCCGGGTTCCGCTGGTCGCTGTTCTTCTTCGCCGAATACGCAGCCATGTTCGTGGTAAGCGGACTCCTGGTCATTCTGTTCTTCGGCGCCTGGTACTCGCCGTTGCCGCTTCTCTGGGCTGACGGGCTGGGCGAATCGCTGCCCGCCCGGGCGGTCAAGGGCGTGCTGTTCGCCGGACCGATCTGGTTCATCGCCAAATGCGTGTTCCTGCTCTACGTGCAGATCTGGCTGCGATGGACCCTGCCGCGGATTCGAATCGATCAGGTGCTCTACGCCTGCATCCAGGTGTTGCTGCCGCTGATGATGCTCATCCTCCTGGGACACACCTTTTACGAACTGCTGGTCCCCGTCGGCGGGGTCGTCTGGACCCTGTTCAATCTCATCCTCTCAACCATCGGCGCCGTGCTGATGATCGGGATGTTGTTCGTCGCTACGTACGGCTGCTGGAATCGGGTGCGCCTCGTCGGTAACTTGGGACGGGAGCTGCTGCCGGGATCATGATGCACCATCCGAGACAAAGACCCGGGAAAACGGTGTTGTTGACGTTCGCGTTGGCGGCGCTGACGTGCGTCACCATGACATCGGCCCAAGAGCCCGACTTCGGCGACGTCGGATTCGAGTTTCCCCCCGAGCCGCCGCCTCAGGCGGCGGACACCCCAACCGAGTTCGACGGCGTACCTCTTTCGATACCCGGCGGCGCGACCGAAGCCCTTCTCTTCTACCTGTTCGGCGGCACGTTGCTCGTGTCCGCCCTCGGCGTGTGCATTAGCAGGAGCGTCGTGCGGATGGCCACCTGGCTGTTCTTCACGCTGGGCGCCGCGTCTGTGCTCTACTTCTTGCTCGGCGCCGCCTTTCTGGGCGCCATTCAGTTGATCGTCTACGCCGGTGGGACGCTGATCCTGCTCGTCTTCGGCGTCATGCTCACGAGCAAGTCGCCCTGGGTGCGCTACGACTGCCCCCGGACCGAGATGGCCGCTGCCGCGGGCGTCGCGATCGTATTATTCGCCGGATTGCTCACGCTCCTGACCCGTACCGTTTGGCCCGGAACAGCCCCCATGGCTCGTGGCGGAACGGTGGCTGAGTTCGGCAAGGAACTTCTGACCACGTACCTCGTTCCGTTCGAGGTAGCCAGCGTGCTGCTTCTGGTGGTGATGATCGCCGCCGCGTATTTGGCCCGGCAGGATCGATAGCGGATTGTCCCTTGAGGTGACTTGGTGGGACTGGTTGAGCGAATCAGCGGTTTTGACAGCCTGCGTGAAATGGAGGACGCTCGTCTCGATCGATACTGGGACGGACTTTCCTGCGCCATCGAGGGACGTTTTTTCGGTGGGAGTTACCTGTTGGGATATGCTATCGAGATGGCATTGAAGGTCGCCTACTTCAGAGTCTTGGACGTACCCGAAACAGAGGATGTTCGGAACGAGCTCAACCGTGCGCGCGCAATGGCCCGTGCGCGGAGTGTTCGAAATCTGCATGGCCTTGTTTTCTGGGCGGAAACGCTCGTCGCAACGCGTGAGCAACGCGGTGCGCCGATGGATCCAGCGCTTGCGGGAACCTTGATCGGCTATGCCTCGGATGCAGCCGCGCATTGGACTGTGGCGATGCGCTATCGACGATCCGTCCCGGCGCTTGAAGAGTGTCACGATCTGTTGCGTATCGCTGATTGGGTGCAGCGCGTTCATCATCAATTGTGGAGCTAGAGATATGCCATTCAGGGAAGTGGAGGCCTCACCGCCGCATCAACATCCGGATCTCGTCAAGGACCTCGCTAAAGAACTTGCGACACCATCAAATGTCGCAGGGTTCGACGTGCCCGCCATAAAACAGGAAAAGCAGCGTTACGGCGACAGTTTGCACGTCACAGTGATCTGGAATCGCTGGAACGAAGTTCCCGACAAGGCTGAGCGAGGAGCGGTCATTCTCGAAGCCTACCGGGAATCCGGAAGAGTCAACGACGCTAGACGAATCACGATTGCGCTCGGCTTGACCAGTGATGAGGCTGATCGACTCAAGATCGTGTTCTAGCAGGAAGGATGCCGGATGGCTGATATCGGACTGATGCATTATCTGATGCTCGCGGCGGCGTTGTTTTGCTGCGGGATCTTCGTAATGATGACCAAGCGGAACGCGATCGGCATCCTGATCGGCGTGGAGCTGGTGCTCAACAGCGTGAACATCAATTTCATCGCGTTCGATCGCTATCGGCTGATCCACGGCCTCGACGGCCAGATCGCCGCGCTGTTCGTGATCCTGCTCGCGGCGGCTGAAGCGGCCGTGGCGGTGGCGATTTGCATGAACCTCTACAAGAACCTCAACACCATCGACGTCGACCGAGGCGACGCGCTGCACGGTTGATGCGTTGGATTGATTCGACTGTCGCCCGGTTGGCGGTGGCAAACACAGGGACACAGGCTTGAGCAACTACGAAACGTATCTCGCGATCGGCGTCGTTATACCGCTGATCAGCTTCGTCATCCTGCTGTTCTTCGGCCCGCGCCTGGGTAAGCCGACGGCGGGCTGGGTCGCGGTGTCGGCTATGGGCGCCAGTTGCGTCCTGGCCACCATGACACTCGTCGGATGGCACGGCGAAGACTCAATCGCCAGAATGTCGCTCACCGCCGCCGCCTCCCATAACCAATTTCACTGGGCCGATCTCGGCGCGGTCGCCGTCAGAATCGGCGTCAAGCTCGACTCCCTCACCGTGATCATGTTCTTCATGGTCACGTTCATCTCCTTCTGGATCTTCGTCTTCAGCATCGGCTACATGGCAGGCCACAGCGACGAGGTCGCCGGCAAGAGCAAGTACCACCGCTTCTTCTGCTACCTCTCCTTGTTCGGCTTCAGCATGCTCGGGCTGGTGGTGAGCAGCAACCTGCTCTTCCTGTTCATCTTCTGGGAACTCGTCGGACTCTGCAGCTACCTGCTCATCGGCTTCTACTTCGACAAGAAGTTCGCCTCCGACGCAGCCATGAAGGCCTTCATCACCAACCGCGTCGGCGACTTCGGTTTCATCTTCGGGCTGATGATGGTGTTCTTCTTCCTGCACACGCTCGATCTCGACGGGGCAGCCGCTGAGTTCGCCCATCAGTACCGCAGCGAATCGGGCATTTTTGAGCAGGGATTCGTCATCAACCTGTTCGGCTGGCAGCTCTCCGGCATGACCCTCGCCACCGCGATGGGCATCGGACTGTTCTGTGGCGCGATGGGCAAGAGCGCCCAGTTCCCGCTGCAGGTCTGGCTGCCCGACGCGATGGCCGGCCCGACCCCGGTCAGCGCCCTGATCCACGCAGCCACCATGGTCGCCGCCGGCGTCTACCTCGTCGCCCGCGTCTTCAGACTCCTGACTCCTGACGCTCAGATGTTCATCGCGGTCATTGGCTGCATCACGCTTACCCTGATGGCCCTGGTCGCCGTCGTTCAGACCGACATCAAGAAGTGTCTGGCCTACTCCACACTGTCCCAGCTTGGTTACATGATCTTCGGCCTCGGCGTCGGCGCCTGGATCGCCGCACTGTTCCACCTGATGACCCACGCCTTCTTCAAAGCCATGCTCTTCCTCGGCTCCGGTCAGGTCATCGAAGGCTGCCACCACGAGCAGGACATGCGGAAGATGGGCGGGCTCATGAAGAAAATGCCCATGACCGGCCTGACGTTCCTCATCGGCGTCTTAGCCATCTCCGGATTCGGTATCCCGGGGATGGGGGTCGGATTGGGTGGTTACTTCAGCAAGGACGAAATCCTCGCCGTCGCCTGGGACCGCAGCTACATGTGGAACGAGCCGATCGAGCACCACGGCGACGCAGGCCACGCGGAAGGGGATCTCCAATCGACATCGGCCGGTACGAGCGTTGCGGTTCGTATCGTCCCGGAGGGACGAAGTGATAATAGCCCGGCGATTCATCGCCGGGACCCTATGCCGACGGTGACACGAAGTCCCGTAGGGACGGTTGAATCGACACCAGGACTTCATCCGTCCCTACGGGACTCAAACGTGTCGGGCATCCGGAACCCCCCGGCGATAAATCGCCGGGCTACTTTCGACCGCCCCTACGGGGCGGATCGGGACGTCGCCGCGTTAACCGCCGCCGACACGCCAGACCATCGCAATGCTGAGTCCAGCTTCCGACTTGTGTCCGATCCGCACGCCGCGATCCCGTCCGAGCCGCGGGATTCATCCCGCGCGGACGCTCCAACTTCAATCAAGGCGGGCATTCCGGCGCTGCCCAAGTGGCTGTTCTGGTGCGCCCTCATCACCGCCTACGTCACCCCATTCTACATGATGCGCTGTTGGTGGATGACCTTCATGGGCAAGCCGCGCGACCAGCACGTCCACGACCACGCCCACGAGAGCCCGATGATGTGGTTCCCGCTCGTCGTCCTGGCGGTCTTCACCTTTGTCGCGAGCTATTGGGTCTTCCGCCCGATGATCGCCGACGCTGCCGCCGTCGCCACCAACGCCGTTGCCGTCGTTGGTTTGGATGGTGTGGCTGACACGGCCGGGCAAGCGCACGGCGAGCTGATACACGTGCACGACGCGCACCACTGGCTAGCCACCGGCGTCGGTTGGTCTTGGCTGATCGCGTTCGTCGTCGCGTTCCTAATCTACCGCAACGGCCTCGCCCTCGGCTCGAAGCTGAAAGCACTCTTTGGTCCGCTGGCCACCCTGCTCGAAAAGAAATATTACTTCGACGAACTCTATGGCTTCCTGTTCGTCATGGGCTGCCGCGCCGTCGCTCAGGTCTGCCGTTTCTTCGACACCTACATCATCGACATGTTCGCCAACCTCGCAGCCAAGATCACCGAACGCTTCGCCGCCTTCTCCGGACGCGGCGTCGACGCCAACGTCGTCGACGGCGTGTTCAACGGACTGGCCGCCACGTCGATGGATATCTCAAACCTCGTGCGAAGCCCCCAAACCGGGCGCATTCGCAACTACGTACTCTTCGCCGCCGGTGGGGCGGCTGTCGTGATTCTGTTGGTACTGTTCCTCGTGAGCCCGTTGGCTCCGGGAACGATGCTGTCAGCCATTAACCCCTAGCGATTCTCTCGGAAAGCTCGAACCGTGGAACAACAATCCATGCTCCTGACGTCAGTCGTCTTCGCCCCGCTCATCGGCGCGATCGTCTGCCTCATCATGCCCAAAGAACTGACGCGGGTGGTGGCTGTCCTGACATCAGCCATCACCTTCGCCCTATCACTCTTCCTCATTCTGCCATTCCTCGGCGGCGGCGACGCGTCGCGAGCGATCGAGGTCTTCGGCGGCGCTTACGGCGAGAAGTTACACTTCGTCCACCGCCTCCCGTGGATCACCGGCGAGACCTTCAGCATCGAGTACTTCCTCGGCGTCGACGGCCTCAGCATGCCGCTCATCGTGCTCACCACCTTCGTCGCGCTCCTGGCCTGCCTGGCAAGCTGGAACTTCAACGAGTGGAAGATCAACAAGAGCATCAAAGGCTACTTCTTCCTGTTCCTTCTTCTCGAAATGGGCATGATCGGCACCTTCGCCGCGCTCAACTTCTTCCTCTTCTACATCTTCTGGGAGATCATGCTCCTGCCGATGTACTTCCTCATCGGAGTCTGGGGCGGACCCCGCAAAGAATACGCCGCCATCAAGTTCTTCCTGTTCACCCTCGCCGGCTCCGTGCTCATGCTCGTCGCCTTGGTGGCGATGTTCTTCTACAGCGGCGAAGCCGTCGCCGGCGGCGCGCCCTCCGGCTACTTGTCCGGCGTCGAGATCACTCAGGGTACGTTCGATCTGATCGAGCTCGCCACCAACGACGCGATTCAGCAACACTTCGGGGCAAGCAGCACGCTCTTCCTAGGCCGCGCCTTCGCCCCGCTGATGTTCATGTTCCTGTTCGTCGGATTCGCCGTGAAGCTGCCGGCTGTTCCGCTGCACACATGGCTACCCGACGCACACGTCGAAGCCCCCACCCCGATCAGCATGATCCTGGCCGGCGTCCTGCTCAAGATGGGCGGCTACGGCTTCCTGCGGCTTTGCTACCCCATCTTCCCAACGGGCGGTGTCGCGTGGGCCGGTGTCCTGGCGACGATCGGTGTGGTCAGCATTCTGTATGGCGCCCTCTGCGCCATGGCCCAGACCGACTTCAAGAAACTCGTCGCCTACAGCTCCGTCTCGCACATGGGCTACGTGTTGCTCGGCATCGCGGTCATGACCCACACCGGTTTCCAGGGCGCGATGTTCCAGATGATCGCACACGGCGTTTCCTCACCCATGTGCTTCTTCTTGGTCGGCGTGATTTACGACCGCGCCCACCACCGCGAGATCAACCGATTCGGCGGGCTCTGGCTCACCATGCCCAAGTACGGCACGATGGCCACCATCGGCTTCTTCGCCTCGCTCGGCCTGCCCGGTTTGTGCGGATTCATCGGCGAGATTTACGTCCTGCTCGGCACGTTCGAAGCCCGCCACCAATTCGCGTGGGCCGTCCCCGCCGCGATACTCGCCGCATCAGCCGTCATCCTCACGGCTGGCTACGTGCTCTGGTTGATCCAGCGTGTCTACCTCGGCCCCGAGCGCGAAGAGCACGCCGGATTCCCTGAAGCCACTGGCCGCGAGATGTTGATCCTCGTGCCGTTCGCAGCCTTCTGCATCCTGTTTGGCATACTCCCCAAGCACCTGTTCTTCGACTACGTGAACGGGACCTTGGTCAACATCGTGGACGCGGTGCAAGCCGCCACCCAAACCGGCGCCGCGTACGCCGCGGGATTCTGAAAAATGTTCGAGCAATTCTGGATCCCAACCGTCACCGACCTGACTCGCTTCGCCCCCGAGCTGACCCTCGTCGCCACGCTCGTTGCCCTGCTGGTCGCACCGCTCATCATGGGTCGATCCGCCAAGACCGCCGGCTGGATCGCGCTGCTCGGGACGGCTGCCACCATCCTCGCAACCCTCCGCGTCGGCGGTTCTGTTCACGCCGAAGGCATCAGCGGGCTCGCGCGCCCCGCAGCCGCCGGGATGCTCATTCTCGACAACCTCACCGTCTACTTCAAGATCGTCCTCATGCTCTTTCTCGCCGGTGTGACCATCCTGTGGTTCATCGGCTCGGCCGAGAAAGAGCAACACGGCGAGGAGTTCTTCGTCCTGCTCGTCGGCAGCGCCCTCGGCATGGTCCTCATGACCGCCACGCTCAACCTGCTCATGATCGTCATCGCCATCGAACTCGCATCGCTCCCCAGCTACGCCATCGTCGCCTTCAACAAACGCAACCGCACCGCCGCCGAAGCGTCACTCAAGTACGTCATCTTTGGAGGAGTCAGCGCCGCCATCATGCTCTACGGCGTCAGCCTCCTCTACGGCCTCTACCACACACTCAACGTGGCAGACATCGCAGCGCGTGCCGTCGTCCACCTTAACACCGGACACAACAGCGCCATCATCTGCATCGCCCTGTTCTGCTTCTTCGCCGGCGTCGCCTTCAAGATCGCCGCCGTCCCTTTCCACTTCTGGTGCCCCGACGCATTCGAAGGCGCCCAGATCGAGGTCACCACCTGGCTTAGCGTCTCCAGCAAAGCCGCCGCCCTCGTCCTGCTCCTCAGAATCGTCGACGCGTTCTCCGCCGCCACCGCCGCCCACTCGATGGTCATTCAAATCACCGTGCTCAGCGGGTTGGCTTGGGGGTTGGGAATCATAGCGGCCGTCACCTGCACCTGGGGGAACTTCGCCGCCTACCGCCAGCAAAACGTCAAACGTATGCTCGCCTATTCGTCCATCGCCCACGCCGGATACATGCTGATGGCCGCCGCGATCTTCGTGCACCCGAACGCTCCCGCCGATCACTCACCCATTGCAGCCGTCCTGGTCTACCTCTTGATCTACGCCTTCATGAACCTCGGCGCCTTCGGCATTGTCGCCATGGTCCAATGGAAGACCGGCGGCGAAACCGTCGACGCCTTCAACGGCCTCGGACGCCGCGCACCCTGGATCGCCGTCCCCATGGTGTTCTGCCTGGTCTCCCTCGTCGGCCTGCCCCCATTCGCCGGCTTCATCGCAAAGGTCTGGCTCCTCCTCGCACTCGGCGAAGCCGGCAACACCCTCTGCTGGACACTCATCGTCGTCGCCGTCTTCAACACCCTGGTCAGCCTCTTCTTCTACTTCCGCATTGTCAAAGCCATGTTCCTGGTCGACGACGGCCGCGACGCCTTCACCCCCCCGATCGCGGGAACCGCCCTGGTCAACGTCTGTGGACTGATCCTCATCCTGTTCGGTGTCATCTTCATCAATCAACCCCGCGACATCGCCAAACGCTACGCCGCAAACCTCTTCACACCCGCGGTCCTCAAACCGCACGACCGACGCGCTACCGCTACATCGACAACACCGCCAGATCTCGCGTCCATGAGAACCGAACTCGCCGACGGATCGAAGTGACCGCAACACCCATGAACACCGAACACGCCATCGAGATCCTCAACGAACTGCTCGATCACGAATCGAAAAGCGTCCTGCCGCGCATTGGGGAATCCGAGTTGTTCACCACCTGGGCGTCGGCCGACGAGCATCGCATCATCAGCCGCATGATCGAGGAAGAGAAAGATGCCCGCGCCCGCTTGGTCGAAACCATCCGCGACCTCGGTAGTGACCCGCTCCCCGTCACCGCCGACATCGCCTCCACCAACATTCACTATCTCGATTTGAGTTACGTACTCCCCGCCATCCTCAACGACCGCAAGCGCGTCCTGTCAGCCTACCAATCCGCAGCCTCCCAGACCGGTACGAGCGCCCTGGCAGCCCAAACCATCGCCGAGATCATGGACTGCCATCAGCGACAAATCGACGAACTCTCGCCCATCGTCGCCCGACTTCAATCGACGTCCTGATCGCCCGTCCGGTCGATCGGATACATTGTAAACTCGTCAAGAAGACCGGCGCCAAACGTCAGTCGGTTTGCTCCGTGGGTGTGGCGTTCGTTGGCGCCGGATCGATAAGCCTCGCAATGATCCGCCGGGCAGCTTCGACATTGTGGAGCGGCCCTGCAGCCCGCAGGCGATCCAGCAACTCACGCTGATCGTCCGACACGCGCGCCTCCGCCGACTCCAGAAGTCCGTCGATCTCCGACTTCCAACCCGCGAGCATACCCTCGAACCGCTCCTCCTCGTCTTCATGGCAGTCCATGCACAGAGAATCGATCGCCTCGATCGTGTGCGGCTCGGCCAGGTCATGGCAGCCCTCGCAGTCAACCACGTCCGCCATGGGATCCGCGGGGATGTCGAGCGATGCGAACGGCTCGAGCGTCCCCGAGCGAAACCGCTGCTGCGTCTCGTGACAACCCGCGCATTCCGGCACGGGCGGGACGCGACCACCGTGGCATCCGTCGCAGCGAATTGCCGCATGTCCGCCCTCCAGCGCCATCGGGTGCGCGAACTCGCCCTCCCGAATCACCGGCGTATCGCCGTTCAAACCGATCGGGTTGAGGAACGTATGGCAGACATGGCACTTATGGCTGATCGGCTCCCCGTGCTGGTTGACGTGTTCACCGTCGTGACAGCGGAAACAACCCGGCGTGAGCACGTGACCGACGTTGTCCGGATAAGTTTGCCAATCGACCTTCATCTCCGGGAAGAAGTTGCTCCGGTAAATCGTCCGGATGCCGTCGATCGCGTTGTTGACCGAGGCCTTTCTCGCCGCCCAGACCTCCGGGTGGTTATCGCGGTAGTACTCCGTCAGCTCGACACCGATCTGAACCTCCGCCGTCGCCGTGTCCGGGTACGGCTTGATCAACGCGAGCACCGCCTGCCGCTTGATGTACGGCAGTGTGGTGTCGATCTTGCCCACATCCAGGTAAATGTCCAACGCCTCACCCGGCGATCGAAACTTGTGCGCCGGCCGATTGTGGCAGTCCATGCAGTCGACCGTTCGCACCTGACCTTCCGGCTTCGGATCCGAACTCGGTTTGCCGTCCGAGCGGTAGATCAACTCCCTGCCGGCTGCGTCGGTCCACTTCACCCAGGGGATATCCTGCAGCAGCTCATCCGTTGCGATGTACTCGATGGCGCTGGAAAGTGCCATGTGCATGTGGATCCCTTCCGCCCGACCCGTCGACTCGTCACCGCCGCCTGTGTTGAGCAGCATGTCGATCTCACGCCGCGTGTTCTGCTCATCCGCGGCGAAGTGCACGATTTCCCGCAACTGTGCCCCGAAGAACTTCTTGGGCCAATGGCATCGCTCGCACGTCTCCCGCGCCGGCCTCAACTCCGTAATCGCCGGCGGGATGGGTCGCGGATAGCTCTTCTCCCACATCACCAGAACCTGACGCGTGCCCGACAGCTTCGATTTCACGAACCAACTTGCCCCCGATCCGATGTGACACTCCGCGCACGCGACGCGCGCATGAGCCGAATGTTCGTACGTCGTGGCCTGAGGGTGCATGACCGCGTGGCAGGCCTTCGAACAGAACTCCGACGAGTCCGTGTAGTGGTACCCGTGGTAGCTGCTCAGCCCGACGACTGGAAGCAGGACGAACGTACCCAAAACCACCACCTTCGCCGCGGCCCGCTGCTTCGGATCGTTGAGATCCACACGCGGAAACCGAAACGCCAGGCGCTGCTCCGGGTCCTTGCGATGCAACCGCCAACTCTTGAAGAAGATCCCCACCGGCACCAACGCCACGCCCACCACGAGGATAGTCGGCAGTACCAGGAAACCCACGATGTCGACGTAGGGGTTCGCGTGCGGCGTCACCATGCTGAAGAGTCCGAACGTCATCAGCAAGACAACGGCCATCGCCACTGCGAAGAGGCCCAACATCGTGATCAGGTTGTTCCATAGAGGAACGTACTTCGGCCGATATGGCGAGCGACGATCGACGTCCGCGCGTGCTTCTTCGCTCGCGCATGTCTCTGGTACTTTCGCTTTCACTGATGGGGTTTCCTTGCACAATGGGGTAGTCGTACCCGACATCCCAATTCTCAGATTCGGCATTGCGTCGTTGCTTCTGTCCCCTTTTTGGGAGGAGCAATTCCAGTGCCGTAGCGTGATGATTTGGCGGCTTCACACTGAGGCGCGAGCGAATCCGCACGGTGTCTCACGCACACCGTCCCCTGTGGACTACGCTGAACCTCGAAACGCACTCTTGGACAAGACCTGCATATCAGGCAAATATTGCGAGCACAGAATGGGGACGCATGCGCACCCCGGCATCACGCCGCCATCCGCACCCGATTCCCAATTGTTCACCGAATTAAGTAAAGCTTCACTTGCGAGGCGGCGCGACACGCTCGCGCAAATGTTGCGCCCGCCAAAACTCTGCCGATACGCGAATTGGCCCAATCGACGCGCGATATCGCGCAAGTGAGAATTGGCCGCGCGAACCTGCCTAAGTTGTGCCCCCCCTTTGGGTGCGCGTCGTTCTGTGGAACGGTGATTGCCGTGGTTTCGCTTGGAAGCTCAAGCGTGGCGAGCCGGTACTCGACGTTCCATGGGAGCGCGGAGAGGTTCGAGCGCCCGTCGGGCGTCCGCGAATGCCGGTCGGAGTGTCGGGTGGTCAATCTCCTTCTAATACCAAAGAGCCTCCTTGCGTTCGTTCGATGGCTACTCGCCGCAGACCATCTTCCCGATTTGCACGAGGACGCGAACCGATCACGCCCGCGAAACGAGACCTTTGCGGGCTGGTTGCTCAGCCAAGGGGAGCTCAGCCACGACGGAGCGAACGGCGATCGCAATTCGCGCGCGTCGGGATTCCTGACGCAAATCCTGTCGACGGAACAACTGCCCATCTCCGCACCGGGTGCAGCCGCGCCGGAGGCCGGCCGGCAATTCACCTTCTGGCGCTGGCTGTTCAAGCCGGAGTCGTTGCCCTCGGTCGGCGAGAATCTCCGCCGCGTATCGAGCACCAGTGGCTTTGTGAGGTGGCTGGTCACTCCGGATCCGTGCCCGCGCGCCGCCGTCGCGAAACCGCCCACCCACGATAGAACGGTCAGCCGCCTGATTGCGTCCGAGAAATGTCCGGAAGTCGCACCCCATGACTCGCCAAGGCGAGTTGGTGTTCTTGGCTGGTTGCTTTCGAGGGAGTCGTGCCCGCACGTTGGACTCGCGACGGACGAGCGGCGAACCGGTTTCGCCCGCTGGTTGTTGTCGCAAGAGAGACTATAGGCGTTAGGCAAATGGAACACGCGAAACATATCATCAGAGCGGTGTTGTTGTTGGTCATTGCGGCCACCCTGTTCGTCCTGGCCAGGCATTTTGCCATACCCCAGAGCTTCGGGGTGTACGGTGCCTACCGAGCCGCCAGCGTCACGGAGCACGCCGCCAAAGAGCCGCAACACGGTGCTGCGGGTTCGTGCGCCGGCTGTCACGATGAGCAGGCCGACGTCAAGGCGGAGGGCAAGCACGCCAACTTGTCCTGCGAGTCCTGCCACGCTCCGCTCGCCGTACACGTCCGCGACGATCAGAAGGTCGGCCCCATGACGATCCCCACGCCGATCGAAGTCTGCAGCTGGTGCCACCAGAAGCTCCGTGCCCGACCCGAGGCGTTTCCGCAGGTCGTTTTCGCAAGCCATGTCGCAGAGCACGATGAAACGATGACCGATTCCGTCTGCTTGGAGTGTCACAATGCCCACAACCCCAGCGAGTGATTCCGACTGCGGCGGCTGCCACGCTTGCACTCCGAACGACGGCACGCGACGAGACTTCCTCAAACAGGGCGCTAAGGCGCTCGGCGCGAGCGTCGCCACTATCGTACTCTGCGATATGACCGATCTCACCAAGATCGCCGAAGCCAGTGGCGCGACCCCACGGCGGCCCGACCTCTTCACCGACGGTTACGACTGGACGAAACACCGTTACGTCTACCTCGTCGACATCCGCAAGTGTATCGGCTGCGGGTCCTGTGTTCGTGCCTGCTCACAGGAAAACAACGTGCCCCCGGCGCACTTCAGGACGTGGGTCGAGCGTTATCGCGTCTCGCGGACCGGCGAAGCCGTCATCGATAGCGACAACGGTGGAATGGACGGCTTCGAACCGTCGATGACCGGGAAAGACATCACCAAGGCGTTCTTCTTCCCGAAACTTTGCTGCCATTGCACGCACACCCCTTGCGTGCAACTCTGCCCGGTCTGCGCATCGTATCGCACCGTCGACGGCGTCGTACTGGTCGACGAGACGCGGTGCATCGGCTGCGGTTACTGCGTGCAAGCCTGCCCCTACGGAAGTCGCTTCATTCATCCGGTCACACACACCGCATCCAAATGCACCCTGTGTTACCACCGCATCACGCGCGGACTGACGACCGCCTGCGTGCAGGCGTGCCCCGTCGAAGCCAGAATGCTGGGCGACATGAAACAGGTGGGCGACAAGGTGGCCGAGATCATCGCCACCCAACGCGTGCAGATCCTCCAACCTGAACTGCTGACCGACCCCAACTGCTACTACCTGGGACTGACCAAGGAGGCACGCTGATGAGCGAACACGGGGGCTACCTCTTCCCGAACGACCTGCACATCTTGTGGCAGTTGATGATCGTCATGTACCCCTACGTCACCGGCCTGGTCGCGGGGGCGTTCATCCTCTCCTCACTCTATCACGTTTTCCACCGCGACGAGTTGAGGCCGATCGGACGCTTGGCGTTGGTCGCCTCGTTGGGTTTCCTCCTGTTCGCTCCGTTTACCTTGCTCCTCCATCTCGGACACCCGGAGCGCTGCTACAACACCCTGGTCACACCCAACCTCTCCTCCGCAATGGCCATGTTCGGGTTCATCTACGCCGGATACATGACGCTGTTGGTGGCGGAGATCTGGCTCGTCCATCGTCAGGACATCATTATGCTTGCCAGCCGCAGCGAGGGCATCAAGCGAACCTTCTACAAGTGTCTCGCGCTTGGCGTCTACGACGTCTCACCCGAGTCGAGGAAGGTCGATCACGGTGTCCTCCTCATCCTTGCCGGCATCGGCATCCCCGGCGCCGCGTTTCTGCACGGATACGTCGGGTTCATCTTCGGTGCCGTCAAGGCAAACCCCTGGTGGTCCACGCCGCTCATGCCCATTATCTTCCTCTGCTCCGCGATTGTCTCCGGCATCGCCATGGTGATCATTCTCTACTCAATCGGCATGAAGTTCTCGAACAGGAAGATCGACGCACCATGCATGCAGTCTCTCGCTCGGTGGCTCTGGATGTTCGCCCTCATCAGCATCACGCTTGAACTGCTCGAGATCATGACCCTCGCCTACGAAGCCGCCGAGGAGTGGGAGGTCATCGGGCCCCTGCTCGGAGACCAACTCGCATTCTCCTTCATCGGGATCCAACTCATCCTCGGCGCCATGGTCCCCATCATTCTGCTCGGCATCGTCGTGCTCATGAGCCGCTATCTCACCGACCAGATCAGAAACACCTTGTGTTTCGTGGCTTCGCTACTCTTGCTTGTGCAGGTGTTTGCGATGCGATGGAATGTCGTCATCGGCGGGCAGATTTTTTCCAAGAGCATGCGCGGGTTTCGCGAGAAGTACACACCCGAGCTGTTCGACAAAGAGGGCATCGCGCTGGCCATCGCCATCTTTGTCCTGCCGCTGCTATTTATCATCCTGTTCAACCGCGTGCTACCGGTGTTTGAGCAGCCCGAAAAGCAACTGTCCACCGGCGCGGGCACGCCATCTCAATAGAACCGGCCCCCGCGATCGTTGCGGACGACTTGGCGCATCAATGTGACCGAGCTTCTTGATGGGCACCCGGAGGCTGTGACGGCCTCAAACGCATTGTGCATGGCCAAAACAGACCGGCGGACCCCTCGCGGCAGCGCATAACGGAAAGTGGTTTCCCTTTGGGCCGTTACGTCCGGTCACGTAGCCGCGGCTTCGATTCTTGCTGAATCGACCAGATATGGTCCGGCATCACACGCAGCTTCCCGTCTCGCCCGATGCACGCCAGCGTCGTCCACGCCTCCGACATCAACCGCCCATCACACAGCAGGCGATAGGCATGATCGATCCGCGTGCGAGAGAACCGTTCCACGGACGTCTCGATAACCACCACATCATCGTAGTGAATCGGCCGGTGATACTTGCACGACAGCTTCGCCACCACGTACAACACCCCCGCCGCCTCGAGATCGCGATAACGCACGCCGTGCGCCCGAAGCGCCTCGGTCCGCGCCTCCTCGAGATACTCGAAGTACTTCGCATGATGCAGAAACCCCATCGCGTCGCATTCCGCGTAACGCACGCGTATGGAGTGCTCGTGGACTTCCCGCTCGCCGTCGATCAAACCAATACCACTCGCCGCGAACCGCTAATTCCCCGCCAACTTCACGTCCAACGAAACCTCTTCGGTACCCCGAAGCACCAACACCGTGACCACGTCCCCCGCCTTGTTGTTCCGAAGCGCGCCCATGTAGTCGTAAATGCCCGCGATCTCCGAATCACCAATCTTGATAATGTGGTCCCCCTCTTTCATCCCCGCCACTTCAGCCGGTCCGCCCTCGGACACGCCGTCGATCACCATCCCCCGCGCCTTGCCCTCGTCCACGTACCCCGGCATCACGCCCATCACCACCCCCGGACGCCCCGGAGTCGGATCCTCGCCCGGCGAACCGTCGGGCGATGGCCGACCGATCCGCGCCCGCGCCTTCACCTCGTGATACGTCGGACGCTCCCCCGCATTGATGATCTCGAGTGCCGTCGCCACCACAAGATCGGTCGCCTTCGCCCCACCCTCGGCGTTGACCTTCTCCGTATCGTCGCCGGGTTGGTGATAATCCCCGTGCAACCCCGTGAAAAAGTGCATCGCCGGGATCTTCTTCCGGTAGAACGACGTGTGATCGCTCGGACCCGTCGGGCTCTCGCTGGAACGCAGCTTCATCCC